>JANXSI010000320.1 GCA_025352765.1 Devosia sp.
GCTGTGGTCGACAGCGCGCGCAAGTGGGTCGATCCCAAGCAGCTCTGGCGCTGCGACGACGTCACCCATGAGCATGTCACCAAGGCCGAGGCGGTCCGCTGCATGAAAGCGGCGATCGTCACCGCCGAGGTCCAGAAGGCCTCGGGCCCCGTTGATGCCGCCATGGCCCGCCTCGAGGCAGCTGTCGGCATCGAGCCGGCCGCTGTGGTCGAGAAGGCCGCCGGCGCCGCTGCCGACGCCTCCCCGGCCGCCACCGTGGTGGTCATCGACCAGGCGGGGCTCGATGAGGCCCGCAAGGTTTACGACGCCGCCCCGACCGCCTCGGGCCGCCGCGCGCTGGTGAAACTCGCCAAGACGCTCGGCGCCGTCGCATCGCTCCCCCCCGACTGGGCCGTCGGCCCGGGTGAGCCCGTCGAAAAGGGCGAGCTGGCGAAAGAGGCGTCTCTGTGGGGCGTTTCCCAAATGGCCCAGCTGCTGGCCGAACTCTCGAGCTGCGAAAACAGCCTGGAGTACGACAGCGACTGGCTCGGCTCGACCTCGGCCAATGTCCCGGCCGATCTCAAGACCCGGTTCGGTACCCTCGTGACCGACCTCGGGGACGTCCTTGCGTCCGTGCTGGACGTGATCCTCGCCTCCATGGCCGCTGATGAAGCGACCGAGGCGATGACCCGCGCCAGTCTCCTCACCGACCTGTTCAAGGCCGGTGCGCGTCACTCGAAATCTGACCTCGCTCGCCTGCAGAAGCTCCACGACCTGTCGGTCGAACTCGGGGCCGGCTGCACGGACGACGAGGCCGCCGCGAAGCTCGCGGGCGGCGACGAACTGAGCAAGGCGCTCAGCGAAAATACGGCCCTCAAGTCCCAGCTCTCGACGCTCGGGACCCGGCTCGATTCCGTCATGGCGAAAGTAGATCAGATCGCGGCCCAGCCGGGTGCCCCGAAGGCTGCTCTCCTCGTCGTGCGCAAGGATCAGGACGGGCTCCAGAACACCGGCACTGTGGAGGATGAGGCCTCGGCTTTCGCCAAGACCCTTGAGGGCATGTCCGCACCGGAACGGGCGCGCGAGCTGATGAAGCTCTCGCTCCGCCTCCCGATCAACGGGCACCCCGACCACCGCCCCGCCTAACACCTGCTTCGATCTGAAACCGTCGACCCTGTCCGCATCCGCGGGCGGGGCTTTTTGTGCTGCTGCCTTTGGAGGCCAAATTGCACCCGAATATCCCGGCTGAAACTATTCAGCTCGTCAAAGACGCCCTGTCGTCCGGCCGCACCGAGCTCGCTAAGTCGATCTCGATCGCCACCGGCCTGACCTGGTACGATCTCATGGCCCCGGCCAAGAACCTGTACCCCACCATCACGCCCCTGCGGAACGCGATTCCCCGCGTCCACCGCCAGAACCCCGGCACTGCCGCGAACTGGAAAGTCGTGCAGGCGCTCACCGGCTCTGGCTGGGATGCGATGGGCTGGGTGCCGGAAGGCCAGCGCTCCGCGCGCATGTCCTACACCGTCGCTCCCGCCGCCGCTGCCTACGTCACCATCGGCGAGGAAGATCAGCTCAGCTTCGAAGCTGAGGCTGCCGGTGTTGGCTTTGAGGACGTCAACGCCACCCTCACGATGCGCCTGCTCCAGAAGACCATGCGCAAAGAGGAAATGGGCCTGCTCGCCGGTAACGCGACGTTGCTGCTCGGCACCCCCGTCACCCCGACGCTCTCCGCGTCCGGTGCCGGCGCCACCCTCCCGGCGCTGACCTACTCGGTCATCGTCGTGGCCCTCACCCTCGAGGGCTTCCGCAACTCGAACCTCGCCGCGGGCGTCGCCACCTCGAAGAACATCACCGGCGCCGATGGCAACACGTTCACGCTCAATGGCGGGTCCTCCCAGAAGTCGGCTGCGGCCACGCAGGCCGTGACCTTGGGCCAGACCCTGTTCGCCACCACGACCCCCATTCAGGGCGCCGTGGCCTACGCCTGGTTCACCGGCGCGGCCGGCTCGGAAAAGCTGGAGCAGATCACCACGATCGCCTCCGCCGCTTTCGCTGCGCCGCTCGTTGGCGGTGCTCGTCAGGCAGCGACCGCGGTCACCGCGGACTGCTCGGCCAACCCGAACTACGCCTTCGACGGTCTGCTGACGCAGGCGCTCAAGCCGTCGAACCTCGCCTACATCAACATTCTGGCGAATGGCGTCGCCGGTACCGGCACCCCGCTGACCTCCTCGGGCCGCGGCTCTGTCAACGAAATCGACGTGATGCTCCAGCAGATGTGGGAGCTTTACAAGATTTCGCCGACGGTCATTTACGTCAACTCGCAGGAGCAGAAGAACATCACCACCAAGGTGCTGTCGAACGCTTCGGGCCCGTTGCTCCGTTACGACCTGCCGGCGACGCTGCAGCAGGGCGAGGCTTACGGCATCACCGCCGGCGGCGTGATCTCGTACTACTACAACCCCTTCGCGGTGGATGGCGGGCAGAAAATCCCGATCAAGATCCACCCTGACCTGCCCCCGGGCACGATCATCGGCTACGCCGAGCGTCTGCCCGAGTACTACCAGTCGAACGAAGTCCCCAACGTCGCGGAAATCCTGACGCGTCGCGAGTATTATCGCATCGATTGGCCTTTGCGCACCCGCCAGCGTGAATACGGTGTCTATGCCGAGGAAGTGCTCGCCGTCTACGCGACCTTCGCGATGGGCGTCATCAGCAACATCGCCAACGGCTAAGGCCGCCGGCTGATCCGCAGGGCGGCCGGGCCACGTGCCCGGCCGCTCACCTGCCACCCGTCCCAACATCGAGGTCCGCCAAATGGGCGACACACTGAAACTCCGGGCGCCCGAGAATTCCGGCCCCTTCACGCGCAACGGCGTGACCTATGAAATCGACGCCGACGGCAATGTCGAAGTGCCGGGCGACCTCGTCGCCGAGCTGGGCGAGCACGGCTTCGGCCCGCTGCCGGTACCGCCCGAGGAGCCGGCCCCGACCGGTGTCATGAGCCGCGCCGAAATGTTTGCCTTCCTGAAGGCCGCCGGCGCCCCGGCTTCCAATTTCGCCAGCAACGACACGCTTGCTGGGCTTGTCGCCAAAACGCAGGCCGACCAGGCGGAACGCACCGCAAAGGAAAAGGCCGACGCCGACCTGATCGTCGAGTCCGATCGCCTTGCCCGGGAGGCCGGCGCGAAGGTTGCCGCCGACGCCGCCGATGCCGGGGCCAAAGCGGCCGCTGACAAGGAGGCCGCCGACAAGGTCGCCGCCGATGCTGCCGCGGCCGGCGAGAAAGCCACCGCCGACGCCGCCGCTGAGGCCGCTGCCAAGGCCGCCGGAAACGGCGCCGCCTAAACCTGACGCCCGCCGTGCGCGGGCGTCCTAACCCACCTAGCGAGGGCTTCCATCATGGCCGCGACCGACCTCTGCAGCTTGGGCGACGTCAAGTCGTGGCTGAACATCAGCGCGGCCACCAGCGACGC
>JANXSI010000346.1 GCA_025352765.1 Devosia sp.
CTGTTCATCCAGACGCCGCTCGAGTTCTCCTCGTTCCCGACCGTGCTGCTGATCGCCGCCATGCTCCGGCTCGCGCTCAATCTCGCCAGTACGCGCCTCATCCTCGCCAATGGTCACAACGGTGCCGACGCCGCCGGCCACGTCATCGAGGCCTTCGGCAGTCTGGTAATGGGCGGCAATTTCGTCATCGGCGTGGTCGTCTTTGCCATTCTCGTCGTCGTCAACTTCATCGTCATCACCAAGGGCTCGGGCCGTATTGCCGAAGTCGCGGCGCGCTTCAGCCTCGACGCCATGCCGGGTAAGCAGATGGCGATCGACGCCGACCTGAGCGCCGGCCTCATCGAGGAGTCGGTTGCCCGCGAGCGCCGCAAGAACCTCGAGGCCGAGAGCGCCTTCTTCGGGAACATGGACGGTGCGAGCAAGTTCGTGCGCGGCGACGCCATCGCCGGCCTCCTCATCACCTTCATCAACATCATCGCCGGCATGGTCATCGGCATGCTGCAGCAGGGGCTGAGCTTCCAGGAGGCCGGCAACAACTACACACTGCTGACCGTCGGCGACGGCCTCGTCAGCCAGATCCCGTCGCTCATCGTCTCGACCGCCGCCGGCCTCCTCGTTTCCAAGGCCGGCGTCCTCGGCTCGGCCGACAAGGCGCTCGTCGCCCAGTTCACCGGCTACCCCAAGGCGCTCGGCATGTCGGCCGCCGTCATCGGCACCCTCGCCTTCCTGCCCGGCATGCCGCTCCTCACCTTCCTCGCCCTCGCCGGAGGCATCGGATACTTGGCCGTCAAGTCGACCCGCAAGAATGCCCTCGCCCTTGCCAAGTCGGCCGCCGACGCGCTCCTCGGCAAGGCCAAGGGCGCCGGCGCCGATGGCACAACCACGGGCAACGACGAAGTGCCGATCGCCGATAGCCTCAAGATCGATGAACTGAAGCTCGAACTCGGCTATGGCCTCTTGTCCCTGGTCAAGGAAGACGACGCCGGCAACGACCGCCTCACCGAGCAGATCAAGGCGCTGCGCCGCCAGCTCGCGACCGAACTCGGCTTCGTCATGCCGCCCGTCCGCATCCTCGACAACATGCAGCTCGAGCCTAACGACTATTCCGTCAAGATCAAGGAAGTGCAGGCCGGCAAGGGCCGCATCTTCGCCAACCAGCTCATGGTCATGGACCCCATGGGCAAGGAGATCACCCTCCCCGGCTACCACACCACCGAGCCGACCTTCGGGCTCCCCGCCACCTGGATCGAGCCGGCGCTGCGTGACGAGGCCGAGCTTAAGGGCTATTCAATCATCGACCCCTCGACGGTGATCTCGACGCATCTGACCGAAGTGCTGAAGGCCAACGTCGCCGACCTCCTGAGCTACGCCAACGTCCAGTCGCTGCTCAACGGCCTCACCAAGGACCAGCAGAAGCTGCTCGAGGACATCATCCCATCCCAGATCTCGGTCTCGGGAATCCTCCGCGTCCTGCAGTCGCTGCTCACCGAGCGCATCTCGATCCGCGATCTCCCGACCATTCTCGAGGGTATCGCCGAGATCGCCTCGAACGGTCGCACCACGCAGATGATCGTCGAGCACGTCCGCTCGCGCCTCGCCCGCCAGATCTGCGCCGCCAATCTCGGGCCGGACGGCAATCTGCCGCTCCTCACCCTCTCCCCCCAGTGGGAGCGCGATTTCGCCGAAGCCATGGTCGGCGACGGCGCCGAGCGTCACCTCGCCATGGCGCCGTCACGCCTGCAGCAATTCATCCTCGGCGTGCAGCAGGGGTTCGAGAACGCCGCCCAGATGGGCGAACTTCCGGTGCTGATCACCTCGCCCCCGATCCGCCCGCACGTCCGCGCCATCATCGAACGCTTCCGCCCGCAGACCGTGGTGATGAGCCAGAACGAGGTTCACCCGCGCGTGCGTCTCAGGACGATCGGCGCGGTGTAGCCCGCCGCCCCAGAGCCAAGACCGCGCCCGGCGCCCATACCAGCCCGAACGCCACCAGCGGCGCATAAAGCCCGCCCCAGTAGTCGTTCACCGGTCGCCCATAGGCGAGAAACAGCAGGAGGTAGAACGCCACCGTCAGTGCCGGTCGCGGCAGGTCCTTGAGTCCAACGAGGCTGGCGATCAGCACCAGCCCCGCGACCCAGTAGGGTGCGATCAGCAGCAGACCGTTGAAGGCCGCGGTCCTCAGCACGAAGACCAGTCCGCCGAACTGCAGCCAGGCTTCGCGCGCCGCGTGATCGGCCGGACCAAGCAGCGCCGCTGTCTGCGACACGTGCCAAAGATAGAACGCCCCGTAGCCGGCGACCACCACCATCCAGGTGAACACTTCGCGCCAGCGCCGCTCGC
>JANXSI010000347.1 GCA_025352765.1 Devosia sp.
TACCGCACGGCGTTCGACGCGAACCTTATCTGCAAGCCGGCCACCAACTACGGCAACATCAGCCTTGTCACGTCCGAGGACGGGACAAGCCGCGCCATGGTTGGCTTCGGGACGGAGAGCTTTCCGCTGCCGATGCGGGACCCGCGGCGACAGACCGATGCCACAGTCATCGAGGCCGCAACGGCGAAGTTCGTCGACATTCCCCTGCCCCGCCCGCGGCCGGCCGCCCCGGGTGAAGCGCCCAAGCCGGTGGTGGTCAAGCAGGCGACCAACGCCGCTCCGCGCATCGTTCAGTTCGGCGACAAGCGCGTCAGGGTAGTCGGGCCAGAGACACCGTACGCCCCATCAGGGGCAGCAGGGACTTGAGTTCCGGGCCATCCTCGCGGTCGGTCAGCGCCAGCCGCAGTGGATGGAACAGCGCCCGCCCCTTGCGGCCGGACTGAGCCTTGAGCGCAGTGGTCCAGGTGGACCAAGTGGTCTCGTCCCAGGGCTCGGGCGGCAACAACTCGCGCGCCAGGGCGAGGAACTCGAGGTCGGCCGGGTCGGCATGGTGATCGATATCGCCGCTGAGGATTTCGGGCCAGGGCGCGATGTCGCCGAATTTCTGCAAATTGCCGCGCAGCACCAGCCAGGCGGCTTCGTCGATCCCGGCCGGCAGACGCCGCGCCACATCCGCAAACGCCAGGCCATGGAGGATGCGGGCATTGAGGCTCGCGAGTTCGGCCGCGTCGAAGCGCGCCGGGCCATGCGAGATCATCGAGAAGTCGAGCCGCTCGGCCAGCGCGGCGAGGCTCGGGTAAGGCTCGACGGCAAGGCTCGTGCCGGTCAGCACGGCGACCAGCGTTACGGCCATCGCCTCGAAGCCGTCGACGCGCAACTCGCTGAGCGAGAGCGAGCCGAGGCGCTTAGAGAGCCCCTCGCCTTCGGCGCCGGTCAGCAGATTGTGGTGCCCGAACTGCGGCACGGGACCGCCCAGCGCCTCGAAAATCTCGATCTGCGTGCCGGTATTGGACACGTGGTCCTCGCCGCGGATGACGTGGGTAATGCCGAGGCTGATGTCATCGACCACCGAGGGGAGCGTATAGAGATAGCTGCCGTCGCCGCGGATGAGGACGGGATCCGACATCGAGGCGGTGTTGACCGTCTGCGGTCCCTTGATCAGATCGATGAACTGCACCGGCCGGCCGTCGAGCCGGAACCGCCAGTGCGGCACGCGGCCCTCGGCCTCATACGCCTGCTTCTGCTGGTCGGTCAGGGCTAGCGCGGCGCGGTCGTAGATCGGCGGCTTGTTGAGGAGGCGCGCCCGGCCGCGCTTGATCTCGAGTTCTTCCTCGGTCTCGTAGGCGGGATAGAGCCGGCCGGAGGCGATGAGCCTGCCCTTGGCCTCCTCGTATAGCGCCGTTCTATCGGACTGGCGCACCTTGAGCGCTGGCGTGATGCCGAGCCATGCGAGATCGGTCTCGATCCCCTGGGCGAACTCTTCGGTCGAGCGGGCGACGTCGGTGTCGTCGAGGCGGAGCACGTAGTCTCCGCCATGGCGCAGCGCGAACAGCCAGTTGAGCAGCGCCGGGCGGGCATTGCCGAGATGCAGGCGCCCCGTGGGGGACGGGGCGTAGCGAACGACAGGTCGGGCGGCCGTCACTGGACGCCCTGCTTGGCCAGCGCCGGCGCGGAGCCGATGACATCGCTTTCGTCGCGATAGCCATTGGTGATGGGGTATTTGCGGCCGATGCCGAAAGCCTTCTTGGTCAGCTTCACACCAGGCGCGGCCTGCCGGCGCTTGTACTCGGCGATCAGCACCAGGCGCTCGATCCGCTTGACCAGCGTGCGATCGAAGCGGCCCTCGCCATTGGCGACGATTTCGGCAACGGATAGCTCGTCCTCGATCAGGCTGTGAGCACTTCGTCGAGGATGGGATAAGGCGGAAGCGAGTCCTGGTCCTTCTGGTCGGGCCGCAGTTCAGCACTCGGCGCCTTGTCGATGATCGACTGCGGGATGACGTCGCCATGCGGGCAAAGCGTGCCATCGGGGATGTGCGAATTGCGCCAGTCGGCAAGGGCATAGACCTCCATCTTGAAGAGGTCCTTGATCGGATTGAAGCCGCCGTTCATATCGCCGTAGATAGTGGCGTAGCCCACGGCCATCTCGGACTTGTTGCCGGTGGTCAGCAGCATGGCGCCGGTCTTGTTGGAGACCGCCATCAGGATCAGCCCGCGCATGCGCGACTGGATGTTTTCTTCGGTGAGATCCTCGGGAGCGTTGCCGAACACTGGCTGCAATTCGTCCAGCGCTTCGTCCACCGGCTTGCCGATCGGCACGATGTCGTAGCGCACGCCGAGACGGGCCGCGCAGTCCTTGGCGTCCGCTAAGCTGTCCGCGGAGGTGTACCGGTAGGGCAGCATGATGCAGTGGACGTTATCCGGCCCGAGCGCATCGGCGGCGATCGCCGCAACGATCGCGCTGTCGATGCCGCCCGAGAGGCCCAGAACGACCTTCTTGAAGCCGTTCTTGCGCACGTAGTCGCGGAGGCCGCGCAGCATCGCCTGCCACGGGGCTTCGGCGGTCGAGGCGAGGTCGCGCACCTCGCCCTTGGTGCAGTGCCAGCCGGACGTGCCGCGGGCCCAGTCGGTGACGATGAAATCGCTCTCGAAGCTCTTGCCCTGAAACACCAGCTTGTTGCCGGGCTCCATGCCGAACGAGGCGCCGTCGAACACCAGCTCATCCTGGCCGCCGACCTGGTTGAGATAGAGCAGCGGCACCTTGTCCTCGGCGGTGCGGGCGCGCACCAGGTCCATGCGGGTGTGCTGCTTGTTCTTCCAGTAGGGCGAGCCGTTGGGGCAGAGCAGCATTTCGGCACCCTGGTCGACGAGGTATTCGGCGACCGGACGGTGCCAGACGTCCTCGCAGATCGGCACGCCGATGGTCACGCCCTTGATCGTGATAGGCTCGGGGCGCGGGCCGGCGGTGAAATAGCGCTTTTCGTAAAAGACGTCGTCATTGGGCAGTTCGCGCTTGTAGCGGCGGGCAACCACCCGGCCGTCCTCGCACAGCAGCACGGCGTTGTAGAGCACGTGCCCCTCGCGCCAGATCGAGGGCAGCAGCAGGCTGACATTGGTGCCCTTGGTGGCGCGGGCGAGCTCGCTGGCCGCCGCCAGGGCGTCTTCGACGAAGCGGGGCTTGAAGAACAAATCCTCGGG
>JANXSI010000409.1 GCA_025352765.1 Devosia sp.
GTCCGCTGGAGCGAGACAGTCAAATGGCTGGCCGGCGAGGGCGGGGTGACCGAGCTTTATGAGTTGGGGACCGGCAAGGTGCTGACCGGACTCGCCAAGCGCATTGCGCCCGAGGTCACGGCCGCGGCGGTCAATACGCCGATCGATATCGAGGCGCTGGCTGCGGCGCTTGGGGCCTAGCGCCCTCATGGTGAGTGAGCCTGTCGAACCACGAGGGCGCATCCACCAGAGTCCCGGACCTCGTCCTTCGACACGCTCAGGATGAGGTCCTCAGTCGAGCGCCGGCTCAACTTGAATCAAGAATGCCATTGGAGTCGCCAAATGTTTGATCTCACAGGTAAACGCGCCCTCGTCACTGGCGCGTCGGGCGGCATCGGGCGGGAGATTGCGAAGGCCCTTGCGGCGGCCGGCGCGACGGTGGCGCTGAGCGGCACGCGGGTCGGGGCGCTCGAGGATACGGCCAAGGAGATGGCGGCGGGCAACCACCCGATCCTGCCGTGCAACCTCGGGGTCACCGAAGAAGTCGACAAGCTCGTGCCGGCGGCCGAAGCGGCGCTCGGCGGGCTCGACATCCTCGTCAACAATGCCGGCATGACCCGGGACAACCTCTTCATGCGCATGAAGAACGAGGAATGGGACGAGGTGATCGCCGTCAACCTGACCGCCGCCTTCCACCTTACCCGCGCCGTGCTGCGCGGGATGATGAAGCAGCGATTCGGCCGCATCATCTCGATCACCTCGGTGGTCGGGGTCGCCGGCAACCCCGGCCAAGCCAATTATGCGGCGAGCAAGGCGGGGCTCATCGGCATGTCGAAATCGCTGGCCCAGGAGGTTGCGTCGCGCAACATCACGGTCAACACCGTGGCGCCGGGCTTCATCACCTCGGCCATGACCGACGACCTCAACGACAAGCAGCGCGAGACGATCCTGCAGAAAGTGCCGGCCGGCCGCCTCGGAACCGCGCAGGAAGTCGCCGGTTGTACGGTGTTCCTGGCGTCTGACGCCGCCGCCTACATCACCGGACACACGCTCAACGTCAACGGCGGCATGTTGATGATCTAGGGCGCGCAGTACTGCCTTGTGCGTCGGCGGTGGCGCATTATGGTCAAAGGCCGATGAGTGTGTTAGTTGCCGCCGCTGATTAAGGCATTACGGCTCACTTGCGGGCTTAGTGAAGCCCGCCTAAAGTCGCGCCGGCCTAGATATCAAAGGCTCGGTCGCGATTGTAAACGAACCGAACCAGACTGAAAAAGGGAAGTCAAAATATGAGCGATATCGCTGACCGTGTCCGCAAGATCGTTGTCGAACACCTCAACGTTGATGCGGAAAAGGTCGTCGACAAGGCCAGCTTCATCGACGATCTGGGTGCCGACTCGCTCGATCAGGTCGAACTCGTGATGGCCTTCGAAGAAGAGTTCTCGGTCGAAATCCCCGACGATGCGGCCGAGTCGATCCAGACCTTCGGCGATGCCGTCGGTTACCTCACCAAGGCCGTCGGCTGATCTCAGCCGCCGGAACGGCACCCCATGGAACTGCGCCGCGTCGTCGTCACCGGGCTGGGGACAGTCAACCCGCTCGGATGCGGCGTAGAAGCCAGCTGGGCCAATCTGCTTGCGAGCAAGAGCGGCGCAAAGCGCATCGACGACTTTGTCGTCGATGACATCGCCTGCCAGATCGCGCACCGCATTCCCCTGGGCTCTCTCGACGAGGGCAAGTTCAATCCGGACGACTGGATGGACACCAAGGAGCAGCGCAAGGTCGACCCATTCATCGTCTTCGGCATGGCGGCGGCCGCAATGGCCATCGCCGATGCCGGAGTCGAGCCCAGGACCCAGGACGATGCCGAGCGCACGGGCGTCCTGATTGGCTCGGGCATCGGCGGGGTCGGGGGCATCTACGATGCGTCCGTCACCCTGTTCGAAAAGGGGCCGCGCCGCATCAGCCCGTTCTTCATTCCGGGCCGCATCATCAATATGGTGTCGGGCTATGTCTCGATCCGCTTCGGTCTCAAGGGGCCGAACCATTCCGTGGTGACCGCCTGTTCGACCGGCGCGCACGCCATCGGCGATGCGGCGCGGCTGATTGCGCTGGATGATGCCGATGTGATGCTGGCGGGCGGGACGGAAGCGGCGGTCTGCCGTATCGGCATTGCTGGCTTCAATGCCTGCCGTGCGCTCTCCACCGGCTTCAACGACAC
>JANXSI010000422.1 GCA_025352765.1 Devosia sp.
AGCTCGGACTGGGGCGCCGACAAGATCTCGGACGCCCAGATGGAGTATGCGGCCTCGGACGTCCTCTACCTGCACGACATCAAGCGCCATCTCGACCGCATGCTGCGCCGCGAGGGCCGGCTCGAGCTCGCCGAAACCTGCTTCCGCTTCCTGCCCACCCGCATCGAGCTGGATCTCCTGGGCTGGGACGAACAGGATATCTTCGCCCATTCCTGATGGCAGTGGCGCGCACCCAGACCTTCGATCAACGCGGCGCCATCCTCGATGGCTTGCTGCGGCGCAACCGCGTGATCGGCGTGCTGCGCTTTGCGGTGCCACTCGTCGGCATCGGGGCGTTTGTCCTGCTCGTCGGACAGATCTGGCTGGCCAGCATGACGCAGCAATATGGCGTGTCGGGAATTCGGATCGACCGGGGCAATCTGGTCGTCGAAACGCCCCAATACTCCGGCATGGGCACCGACGGCTCGCGCTACCTGGTCAAGGCGCGCGAGGCGCGCACCCCCTTGGGCGTTTCCGGCCGGATCGACATGATTGACGCAACGCTCGACTATACCCGGCCCGGCCATTCGGCGTTCCATGTGCGCGGTGCCACCGCCAGCGTCGATACGGCGCGCCAGTATGTCACCGTCCCGGGCGTCGCACGGCTCAAGAGCGACGACGGCATGCACGGCACCCTGACCGAGGTCCGCTCCGACCTCAAGGCCGAGATCACCCGCGCCGAGGGACCCATCGACATCACCTTCACCGACGGCACCCACCTCGAGGCGGCGGACCTCCTCTATGAGGGCAAGCTCGCATACTGGACGTTCAATCGATCGACCGTGACGATCCCCAACCTGCCCAGGACCGCCGTGCCGCGCATTCCGTTCTTCACCAGCGCCTGGGTGATCCAGTGATCCGCAGGCTGCTGCTCGCCGCGCTGCTGGCGCTGCCATTGCTGGCGGCAGCTGAAGCACCCAATCCGGTCAAGATCACCTCCGACAAGTTCGAGGTCGATGACGCCAAGCATCTCGCGACCTTTACCGGCAAGGTCGTCGTGCTGCGCAAGGACCTGACCGTCTGGGCCCCCAAGGTCGTGGTCGACTACGGCGACGGCGGCCCCGGTAACATCAAGACCTTCGTCGCCTCTGGTGGCGTGCGCATCAAGACGCCGAGCCAGGACGCAACCGGCGACCAGGCGGTGTACAATCCCAAGACGCAGCTGCTGCGGCTGACCGGCCACGTCATGGTGGTCAGCGAAAGCGGCACCGTTGGCAGCCCCGATCTGGTGGTTGACCTGCAGAACAACACCTCGGTCTTCACCAGCACCAAATCCGGCCGCGTCACCGGGGTGTTCAACCCGAAATGAGCGAAGAGCGCGACAACCGCATCGATCAGAGCGGCTGGCTCGTTGCCCATGGTCTGGCCAAGCGCTTCGGCAAAAAGACCGTCGTCACCGATGTGTCGATCGCCGTGCGCCGCGGCGAAGCCGTCGGACTCCTGGGGCCCAACGGCGCCGGCAAGACCACCGTCTTCACCATGATCATGGGACTGATCAAGCCCGACAAGGGCGAGATCCGGCTCGATGGCCATCTGATCACCCGGCTGCCGCTGTTCCAGCGCGGCCGGCTGGGCATCGGCTACCTGCCGCAGGAGCCCTCGATCTTTCGCGGCCTTTCGGTCAAGGGCAACATCCTCGCCGTGCTCGAGGCGCATGTCCGATCGCGCAAGGAGCGGCAGCGGCGGCTCGAAGCCCTGCTGGAGGAATTCGGCATCGCCCATCTGGCCAACGTCAATGCGCTGGCACTTTCGGGCGGCGAGCGCCGGCGCACCGAAATCGCGCGCGCCGTGGCCGGCGATCCGGTGTTCATGCTGCTCGACGAACCGTTCGCCGGTGTCGACCCGATCGCCGTCTCCGAGGTCAAGGGGCTGGTCCGGCAGTTGACCCGCCGCGGCATCGGCGTGCTGATCACCGACCACTCGGTGCGCGAAACCCTCTCGCTGGTCGACCGGGCCTATCTCATCCACGACGGCCGGGTGATGATCCAGGGCAAGCCCGACGTCATCAGCAACGATCCCGAGGCCCGCCGCGTCTATCTGGGCGACAGTTTTTCGGTGTAGCGCCACGCGGTTTTGACCATCTGGTCAAGCCCTTAACCGTTCTTGGCACAGTTCTTGCCCAAGCTTGCCCAAGCGTGTTGCCCCCGCCGCGCGAATGCGTCATGGTCCCGTCATGCCGCGCCTCCCGCGGCTGTGGGAAGAACGAGAAAACCGATCATGGCGCTGTCGCCTCGGCTCGAGGTTCGGCAATCGCAAGGGCTGACGCTGACGCCGCAGCTGATGCAGTCGATTCGGCTGCTGCAGCTCAGCCATCTCGAGCTCAATGCCTTCGTCGACGCCGAGTTGCTGCGCAATCCGCTGCTCGAGCGCGAGGATGGC
>JANXSI010000479.1 GCA_025352765.1 Devosia sp.
GCGGGCAGTCAGGGCTCCTCTCCCGCTTGCGGGGGAGGGGGACCACGCGCAGCGTGGTGGAGGGGGGAGCCACCGACACCGCGCCAGCTGCTCCCCCCTTCCGTCACGCTTCGCGTGCCACCTTCTCCCGCAAGCGGGAGAAGGAAGTCCCGACTACACCCTCAGCGCCCCGCCCGTTTCACCGCCCAGCGCTCGAGCACGCCGAAGGCGTCCGACACCAGCACGGCCAGCACCGCGACGATCAGCCCGCCCTGCAGCACGAAGGCGAGGTTGGAGTTGATGAGGCCCGCAATAATCGCCTCGCCCAGCGTCGAGGCGGCGACGGTCGAGCCGATCGTTGCGGTGCCGATCGAGATCACCACCGCCAGCCGCACCCCGGCGAGGATCAGCGGCAGCACCAGCGGCAGTTCGATCCGCAACAGCCGCTGCGTCTCGGTCATGCCCGTGGCCCGCGCCGATTCCTCGATCTGGGGCGAGATCGTGGTGAGGCCCGTGAGTGCGTTCTCGAAGATCGGCAGGAGCCCATAGAGAAACAGCGCCACCAGCGTCGGCTCCGTGCCGAACCGCCCGAGCACCGGCACCGCAAGCGCCAACACTGCGACGGGCGGGAAGGTCTGCCCGACATTGGCGATCAGCCGCGACAGCGGCAGGAACTCGCGCCCCGCCGGCCGCGTCACGAGGATCGCAAGGCCGATGGCGACGATGCTTGCCGCGAGCGTGGCGACGGCGACGATCCCCAGATGGCTGAGCGTCAGGTTGAGCAGCGAGTTCTGCGTGTAGATCGCCGGCTGGCCGTTCTTGGTGAAGGGCTGGAAGACGAAGGCGAAGCTCTCGGGCGTCGCGAGGAACGCGACGAGCAGTGCCAACAGCGCCAGCCGGATGACGAGACCGGCCTTCATCTGGGACGCGCCGCCTCTTTGACCGCGGTCGCGAGTGTCACCCGGCCGACGATCTCGCCCGAGGGCGCCGCCACCGGGATCGCATCACGGCCGGTCCACAATGCCTCTTCGAGCGCCTCGCGCAGGTTCGTGCCCTCGGCGATCGGCGTGCCCTGAGCGGCGCCCGGCTCGACGAAATCCTTGACGCTGCGGAACGACAGCAGCCGGAACGGCCGCTCGCCGCTGCCCAGCAGCTCGCCGACAAACGCGGTCGCCGGCTTCACCACGATGCGCTCGGGCGTGTCGTATTGCAGCAGATGCCCGCCATCCATCACGGCGATGCGGTCGCCGAGCCCAATCGCCTCGTTCATGTCGTGCGTCACGAGGACGATCGTCGTCCCCAGCCGCCGCTGGATGGCCTTGAGGTCGCTCTGCGCCTTGGCGCGGATGATCGGATCGAGCGCCCCGAATGGCTCGTCCATCAGCAGCACCTTGGGGGCGGCGGCAAGCGCCCGCGCCACGCCGACGCGCTGCTGCTGGCCGCCCGAGAGTTCGGCCGGCAGCCGGTCGCGGAACTGCCCGGGGTCGAGCTGGAACAGCTCCATGAGCTCGGTCACTCGGGCGGCGATCCGCGCCTTGTCCCAGCCAAGAAGGCTCGGGACCGTCGCGATGTTCTGCCCCACCGTGCGGTGCGGGAAGAGGCCATGCCCCTGGATGGCATAGCCGATTTGCCGGCGCAGCGTGTGGACCGGCTGCGCCCGCGTGTCCTCGCCATCGATCTTGACGGTGCCCGAGGTCGGCTCGATCAGCCGGTTGATCATCCGGAGCAGGGTCGTCTTGCCCGACCCGGACGTGCCGACGACGACGACGATCTCGCCGTCGTTGACGGTCATCGACACGTCGTCGACCACCAACTCGTCGAAGCGCTTGGAGAGGTTCTCGATCTTGATCATGTGCGTCCTCCGATCGACACCAGCTCGACCGCCGCGTCGAGCACAATGCCGGCTGCAAAGGCCAGCGCGACGGTGGGCACGGCGCCCAGCAGCACCAGATCCATCGCCTGCTGGCCGACGCCCTGGAACACGAAGACGCCGAAGCCGCCGCCCCCGATCAGCGCCGCGACAGTGGCGAGGCCGATGTTCTGGACAAGCACGATGCGGATGGCGGTAAGGATCACCGGGAATGCCAGCGGCAGCTCGACGGAAAACAGTCGCTGCCGGTCCGTCATCCCCATACCGCGCGCCGCTTCGTTGGCGGCCTCCGGCACGCCGTCGAGACCGACGACGGTGTTGGCGACCACCGGCAGCAGCGAATAGAGAAACAGCGCGATCATCGCCGGTGCAATGCCGATGCCGGCGATACCGAGCGCTGCCGCCCCTGGCACGTTCGCCGCGATCCAGGCGAGCGGGGCGATCAGGAGCCCGAACAGCGCAATCGACGGGATGGTCTGCATGGCATTGAGCGTGTTGAGGATGCCCGCCCGCACCTTCGGCACGCGATGGCAGAGGATGCCGATCGGCAGCCCGATGGCTGTCGCGGCCACCAGTGAGCCCAGCGCCAGCACCAGATGCGTCCCGGCCTCGCGCCAGAAATCCTTGGCGCGGTTGGCGTATTCGCGCAGCACTGAAAGATCGCTCCAGTGACCCGACCAGAGCAGTAGTCCGAGTGCGGCGGCGACGGCAACGAGCAGGCCGATCCGCGGCCAGGGCTTGAGGCTAAGCCGCGCCACTGCGTCCGACGCCATCAAGGTGAACGCCAGCATCCAGAGCCAGAAGCCGGTGCCGGGAGAGGTGCGGGAAATCGTATCGCCGGATGGGGTCGCCATCTGGGCCGCGTCGCCGATGGCGAGCGCCAGCGCCAACAGGGCCGCAAAGCTGATGAGGAGCCGGAAGCGCGGCGGCGCCTTGATCAGCGCGATGATCGTTGCAGCCAGGAGGATTGCGCTGATGATCCAGAGTTCCCAAGCCGGCAGCGCCGCCGGAAAGCCGATCGCCGTGCCCGGCACAATGCGGTTGGCGCGGAACGAAACGAAGGGCGAAACCGCGCCGCTCATAGCGAGCGCGGCAACCAGCACCCCGAGCCGGTCGATGCGGGAGAACAGGATGGCAGGTGCAGCGGAGCTATCGGCGAGGGTCATGGGCGATGAGGCGGGCAGGGTGATCCTGTCCGCCTCGTTAGCACATTACTTCAGAAAGCCGTTGGTCTTGAGCCAGTCGATGGCCACCGCCTGAGGCGCTTCGCCACCAACCTGGATGCGGCCGTTGAGCGTCTGCAGCGTGGTCAGGTCGAGCTGGGCGAACACCGGCGCCAAGAGGTCCTTGATCTGCGGGTACTGCTTCAAGACTGCTTCGCGGATAATCGGCGAGGGCTGGTAGACCGGCTGCACGCCCTTGTCATCGGTCAGCACCACGAGGCCCGAGGGGGCGATGCCACCGTCCGTTCCATAGACCATGGCGGCATTGACGCCGTCGGTCTGGTTGGCGGCCGCAGCGATGGTCGCGGCCGTGTCACCGCCCGAGAGCGTCACCAACTGCTCGGGCTTCAGTGTGAAGCCGTAGACCGTCTGGAATTTCGGCAGGGCGCCGGGGGAACTGACGAACTCGGCCGAGGCCGCGAGCTTCACCTGGCCGCCGCCGGCAACGTATTTGCCGAAATCGGAGAAGGTGACGAGCTTGTTGGCATCGGCCACGTCCTTGCGGAGCGCCACGGCCCAAGTGTTGTTGGCGGGCGACGGGGCCAGCCAGACGATCTTTTCGGCGTCGTAATCGAGTTTGGCGGCCTCGGCATACGCCTTGGCCGCATCGTTCCACAGCGGGTCGTCGGCCTTGTTGTAGAAGAACGCGGCATTGCCGGTGTATTCGGCATAGATGTCGATCTGGCCAGCCTTGATCGCGTCACGGACCACCGAGGTGGCGCCGAGCTGAATCTTCTCGGTCACCGGAACGCTGTTGGCCTGCAGCACCTGCGAGATGATGTTGCCGAGCAGACCGCCTTCGGTGTCGATCTTGGACGACACCACGACCTGGGCTTGAGCGGCCGTGGCCGTCAGCGCGAGGGCAAGCGCCCCGGCAGCCAGTTTAGAGAACAGACGCATTTTAGTCTCCTTGATGAGCCGGCTCCCTCGCCGGACGCTTGCTGAGTCTTCGAATGTCAAACTGCTCTACGAAAGCAGGGCATAACCTAGATCAGCCGCCCGTCGTTCCATTCTCACGATGCTGTCATAGGCGGCGGCTGGCAGGATCTCGAAACCGGTGAGTTTCAAATAGACGAGTGGCGCGCGCAGCGAAGGGTCCTCCAGAGCATTGGAGATCCCCGCACTTAGCCGATTGACATCGTCGTCGCTGGTCGCCTTTGCGGTGATGAACGGCAACCCAGGAGCGTGGCCCGTCCAGCCGATCACCTTGATCGCCATACGGATTTCGTGGCTTTCGAGCGCCAGTGACACGGGATCGATGGCGGCGATGTCAGCCTTGTCGGCAATAACCGCCCGAAGCGATGCCGCATGGCTGCCGGTGGCGATGGTCGACGAAAAGAACCTCCCGTCGCGGGCCAGTGGCGCGACGCGGTCGCGAAACGCATTGTAGCCCGACTGCGAAGTCGTGCTGTTGTACGCGGCGCGCCGGCCGCGCAGTTCAGCAAGCTCGGTGGCCGGGTCGTCGGCGCGCACCACAAGCGCGCTGCGATAATACGGTCCCTCGGTGCCGTCCACTGCATAGACCGGCGTTCCCACGTAGCGCACGCGCCCGTCGAGGGCGTGCCGCAGCGGGTAGCCACAGGTCTGGCTCAGCCCCAGCGTCGGGTCGAGCCAAGCGGCCTCATAATCGTCGGGCACGCTCAGGCTCTCGGCGAGGTCGCCGATCCCCTCGCTCTCGAGATGCTGGCGCAACCCCTCCCAAAGCACGGCCGCGGCAAGGCCGCCCGGCTCGTACATGGCCAGCGAGACTGGACGTGTCACTCGGTCGTCTCCGAACTGGTCCGGTGATGCGGATGCAGCAGCCGGTCGTGCTGCACCAGAAAGAAGCGGCGGAACAGGTCGCCATAGCTGGTGTAGACGAGACCCCCGTTGCGGGCGACCAGCGTCTTGCGATGCGCCCGGTAAAGCGCTGGCAGGTCGTACCAGGCGATCCCCGGCCGCAGATGGTGCAGCACGTGGAGGTTGTTGTTGAGGTAGAGCACGCCCAACAGGCCGCCGCGCTCGACAATGGCGGTGCGCTCTTCGTGACGCTCGGCAAAGCGATGCTCGGCGAATGAGCGGATGCGCGCCAAGGCGCCACCGGCATAGACGAAGGCGATAAAGTAGAGCGGCAGCGGTATGCCGCAGACCAGCGTCACCCAGGCAAGCACCGGTACGACCGCAGCCAGGTGCAGCGCCCAGATCCGCCGCCGGCCGGGCTTGTCCGCCCGCACCCGCTGCCCCTCGTCGCTGAGAAAGAAGCCGATCATGAACGCCGGGCCGACAAGCAGGCGCCCGAGCAGGGTCTGGTTGAACTTGAGCAGGAGCCGCAGCCATGCCGGATAGCGCGTCCAGGCCTGCTCGGTCACATAGAACGATTCCGGATCATCGAGCGGATCGGTCAGCAATTCGTCGCGGTGGTGCGCCAGATGCGCCAGTTTGTAGATCGGGTAGGGCAACCACAGGCAGAGCGGCAGCCAGCCGATGGCATCGTTGATCCGCCGGTGGCGCGTCGGGTGGCCATGCATCACCTCGTGCTGCAGCGAACTCTGCCAGGCGACCAGCCAGGCGCCGACCGGCACCAGCAGCCACAGCGGCACGCTGCGCCAGAAGAAGGTCAGCGCCAGCCAGCCGCCATAGATCAGCGCCGCCACCGCCAACGTCGGCCATTCGAGGCGCGCTGGACGGATGTGAGGGACGCCATCATGTGGATCGTTGGACATGCCGCAACAACATCACGGCTGGCGGTCCCAAGTCGACCAGATCGGTAGTCTATTATGCTGGTCATGATGGGCTCGAGGAAATTGTTTGCCGGTGGGTCGGCGCGCCGCAGAACGGAGCGGCTTGGACCCAACATTGATGCTTTCGAGGGCGGCTGCATGGTGGTCGCCGAATGGCTGTCTCGACCGACGAAATCTATTCGCCAGCAAGGGGGCGATTACTGTTGGCGGCCACCTGCAGAACTGACTTGTCGCACAACATAGACAAGTCCTTCTCCAAACTGTCATGTAAATCCGCTAGCGCAGCAGCCGAGTCCAAGGTCTCGTGCAATGCGCTGCGCCATCTACTTCGTTCCGCCGCCGGACGATCCACTGACGGCCGCGTCCGCGGAGTGGCTGCGTCGCGACGCCTATACGGGGGCAGGTGTGGCCAGCCAGATCGAGGGCTTGACCGAACGCGACCACGCCTTCCTCACCGCGCTGCCGCGCCGCTATGGATTTCACGCCACGCTGAAATCGCCGTTCCGGCTGGCCGACGGCAAGAGCGTGCACGAACTCGAACGCCAACTGAACAGCTTCTGCGGCCGCCTTGCCCCGCTCTCGCTGCCGGTTCGGATCGCGCTGGTCGATGCCGCCTTCGCCATCGTTCCGCTCGCCCGCGACCCGGACCTCGACATGCTGGCCGCCCGCGTCGTCACCGAGTTCGACGCCTTTCGCAGCCAGCTCACCGAGATCGATTTGGCGCGGCGCGACGTGTCGCGGCTGACTGGGCGGCAGTTGGCCAATCTGATGAACTGGGGCGCCCCCAACGTCTTCGACCAGTTCCGCTTCCACATGACGCTGACCGGTCCGATCGACCATCTCGAGCGCGACCACGTCGAGACCGTGCTCACCCGGCACTTCGGCGATCTGGCCAGCACGCCGCTCGACATCGCGCAGCTGATCCTCGCGGTCGAGCCGGAACTGCATGCCCCGTTCATCGTCCACTCGCGTCACAAATTCGCGCTGCGCGCCGCGACGGCACGGCGCGCCTAGTCGGCATTGATCAGGCTCGAGTTGCGGTAACGCGGGTCGCTCGTGACCTCCTCGCCGATCCATTTGGGCAGCTTCACCGGCTGCGTCTCATGGTCGAGTTCGATCTCGGCCAGCACCAGGCCGTCGGGGCGTGCAAACACGTCGATCTCCCAGTTGAGCCTGCCTTGAGCGATGACGTAGCGCTGCTTGTCAATGCGCGACGGTCCGCAGAGCTCGAGCAGCGCCTGGGCGTGCTTGAGCGGGATCGGGTATTCGAACTCCGATCGCGAGGCGCCCTGCTCGCGGGACTTGATGGTAAGCGTCGCTGCCTTGTTGTCCCGGATCCGGATGCGGATGGTCGCCTTGCGACCGCGCGCCAGATAGCCCTGTACGATGTGCGTCGGTCCAGTGGCCTTGCGGCGCCAGTCGTCGCCGACCACGAGGAACTTCCGCTCGATTTCCTTGGGGCTGCTGCCGGGCTTGTTCATAGAACGTCGGTCCAGTAACTGGCGAAACGCTCGCCAATGGCGTGCGGATCTTCCGCATACATCTGCCGTCCTATCCGGAAGGCGTCGGTCTCGACCTGCTCCTTGCGCGTCTGCAACACTGCTGCGAGCACGGCAAGGTCGGAGGCTTCGCCGAAGCGGCCCGGGTCGGCAGCGATCGCCTCGGCCAGCACCGCCAGGTCATGGTGCAGACCGAGCAGCGTCGACAGTTCATCCACCACCCGCAGATCGTCGACCAGCATCTCGGGCGCGGCCTTTTTCAGCAGGTCGATGTGAAAGCCGTAATACTTGTTGGCCTTGCGCCAGTCATGCATGTCTGCCGCAAGACGCGTCCGGTGCGCCACCCGCATACGCCGCCGCGCGCTGCGATAATTGTTGCGCAGCCCGGGGAGCAGCGCGGCGCTGCCGTCGCGCTTGAGGGTCCAGTGCCCGGCCCGCTCGCGGATTTCTACGAGCCGACGCCCGAACTCGTCCAGTGGCGCTGTCGACCCATCGTCCGTCTTGCCATCGAGCCGCGCCGCGATGCGCTCAAGCTCGGGACGCACGCTCCACTTGGCGAGATCGAGCACCGTATGCTGCAGCACCTCGGCGTCGCGCAGATGCGACAGGAGGGCTGCGGCATCGCGCACCGCCGCGTTCTCCCTGGCAAAGTCGGCGAAGGCCGGGCGCACCAGACGCAACAGGCCGCGGAGCTTCTTGCACCGCCGCCGGGCTTCGTGCAGTACGCTGCGGCCATGGCTGCCGCCGTTCCGCAGGTCGGCGAGGGCTTCGTCGAGCTGGCTGAGCGCGATGGCTCGGAAGGTCCCTTCGACGCTTTTGCCGTTCGGATCGAACTTGTACATGCGCGCAGAGACCTCACACCAAATGACAGTCGGCCATGCGCCCCGTCGGGGCCAAGGCGCGGCGGGGCGGATGGTTCCGTCCCGGCCGCGCTCATGGCTAGTCCTCGAGCCGCGTCGACGGACGGCCATCGAGCATCGCGCCCTTGACCGCCGCGTCGATGGCTGTGAGTTCGGCCGCCGTGAACTCCAGCCGGTCGAGGGCGCCGAGGCAATCCTTGAGCTGCTCGAGCGTCCGCACGCCGATCAGCGCCGAGGTCATCTCCGGGCGCCGCAGCACCCAGGCCAGCGCCAGCTGCACCAGCGTCTGCTTGCGCGCTTTGGCGATCGCCCCCAGCGCGTCCACCGCGCGCAGCACCTTTGGCGCCAGCGCCTTGCGGTTGATCGTCGAATTGCGGTCGTCGGCGCGCGTCCCCTCGGTGCCCTTCGAGTACTTCCCCGACAGCACGCCCTGTGCCAGCGGCGAAAAGCCGATCATGCCGATCCCGAGTTCGCCGCAGGCGCCGATCGTGTCGTCGTCCTCGATCCAGCGGTTGAGGATCGAATAGCTGGGTTGGTGGATGAGGAGCGGCACACCCATGTCGGCGAGGATCCGGTGCGCCTCGATCGTCTCGGCGCGCGGGTAGGACGACACGCCCACATAGAGCGCCTTTCCCGAGTGCTGCAGGTCGGCCAGCGCCGCCATGGTTTCCTCGAGCGGCGTCAGTGGATCATAGCGGTGCGAATAGAAGATATCGACGTAGTCGAGGCCCATGCGCTTGAGGCTCTGCTCGCACGAGGCGATCAAATGCTTGCGCGAGCCGAACTCGCCATAGGGGCCCGGCCACATGCGCCACCCGGCCTTGCTCGAAACGACCAGTTCGTCCCGGTAGGGGCGGAAGTCGCGCGCCATGATGTCGCCGAACAGTTCCTCGGCTGCGCCGGGCGGTGGTCCGTAATTGTTGGCGAGATCGAAATGCGTCACGCCGCGATCGAAGGCGTAGCTCAGGATCTCGAAAGCCGAGGGGTAGTCGCGCGTGCCGCCAAAATTCTGCCACAGCCCCAGCGAGATCGCCGGGAGCTTGAGGCCGGAGCGGCCGGTGCGCCGGAACCGCATCGAGTCGTAGCGCGTATCGCTGGCGCGATAGGTCATGGCATCCTCGTGTGGAATGGCCAGCGGGTCGGCAGCAACCAGCCGGCGCAGCGGCCGAAAGGCGCGGGGCCCGGCGACACTGCCGCAAAGCGCCAGTGTCTTCAAGGCGCCCGTCCGTCGCTCTCGGCGACTGGCGCTGAGTTGGTCAGGTTCCGCCGCTCGGGACCCCCGGAGTAGAGTCCATGCAATAGACCTCTCCAGTGATAACTTCCTTGTGGATGCAGCCCGGAGTCGGCGGCGGCGCGCTGGCACCCGAAGCGGCACTCCTGCCGCCGCCCAGGGTCTTGCCCCCGGCCGCCGTATAGAGCGCGGCGCCCCGGTCGGATGGATCGTCCTCGCGATGCCGCCGGATCAGCGACTTGGCCTCGGGCGAGAAGTAGCCTCTGAGCCCCAGCGTTATCCGCCAGGCGCCATCCTGCCCGACCCGGCTCTCGGCAGTCACCGCCAGCGGCAGATCGAAGGACTCGAGCAAATACTCGCCGCCCAGTTGCACCGCCCCATAGCCATCGAGCGAACTTACGCCCAAGGTCAGCCGGGCGTTGTCGGTCAGGTAATATCCAAGGTTCGCCATCGCCATGGGCGCGTATCGCGTCGCACCACCGCCGCTCGGCATGGCGACGGATGCGCCGGCCCAGGCTTCGATCGTCCAGCGGTCGAAATACAATTCCGCCTCGGGTCCGGCGGCGACGACAAGGGTGCCGGGCGTCCGCACCACTCCCAGCGTACCGCCGATCAGATAGCTCTGCGGATCGCGCGTGAACGCATGCAACGCGGCGCTGCCTGTCAGCCCGGAAGCGAAGGCCACGCTCGCGTCCGCCTGGATCCCGAAACGGTCGCCGACGGGGAGGGTGATTGTTCCGGCCGCCCGGCCGATAAAGGCGACACTGGGGAGCGACAGCACGCCGGCATCGAACTCCGCTTTGCCATTGATCGCCGAAACGGCCGGCAATTGCTGCGCGACGGCCGAGCCAAATCCCAGATCAAGCAAAATCGCCAGCGCAAACGCAGCGCCCAAAATACGTGCCGACACCCGAGCCCCCTCGGATAGGGTTTCCACGTAGAAAAAGAGTTAACGATAAGTAAATAACCATACGGGCCGGCGGTGTTCAAGGAAAAGAGTCCCGGGCGGGCGGTGTCGGCGGCCGTCAATTGCTTCGGAAGAGTAAGTTATTCAGTCCTGGAGCTTTTCCAGCGCCGAGACCAGCAACTGGTCTTCGACCAGCGTGCCGGCTTCTGCCGGTGCCTGGGCGCGTTGCTCTTTCCAATTGGTGTTGATGCCCTTGAAGTGCCAGTAGAGCGCATCCTCCGGCATCGATTTGGCGAACAGCGCCCGTCCCTCGATCCAGTGCCAATAGGGGTGCACGGACAGCTTGCGCACCCATTTGCGGCTCGGATCGAGCGCCCACTTGCGCTGCCGCGACAGCGCGGCCTTGTCGTCGGCAAGCCGCATCCGGAAATCGCGCTGACGCGCCCCACCCGTCGCCTCGATCCAGATGCCCCGAAACGCCACCAGCCCACCGCGCGAGGTTTTGGCCAGCTCGTAGATCGAGCGGCCCGACCGGGTGCCCGCCAACTCGTCGATGTCGCAATCGAGGAGGCCGTAGGCGAGTTCGCCGTAGCGCCTGAGCACCACGCTCATCGAGCCGATCTGCAGGAACCGCGCCCAGTACGGGTCCTTGCGGACCGCCCGGTCGATCGGCCCGAAGCTGTAGGGCCAGCTCGGCACGCCCGCAAACGCAATGCCGGGAACCAACTGCAGCGTCGCCAGCACCTCAGCCGGCTCGTAGCGGCTCGAGCCGTTGTCGAACAGGATCACCGCATCGGTGCCGTGCACCTTGGCGTGAAACGTCGCCCATTCGCGGATCCAGGCAAGATCGTTGTTCCGGTTGATCGAAAACAGCAGTTTTCGGTCGCGCAGCGTCGCGGCGGAACTGGGCTGCACTGGAAGCACCAGCCGCTCGCCGGCGAACGTCACCTCGACCGAGTGAGTATCTGCCGGCGCACCGACCAGTTCGGTCACGAGCGTACTGAGTGAGGGAAAGAACCGGACCCTCAGCGGTGTCTTCGACGGTAGCGCGACGAACTTTGCCAGCCGGTACCCGGCTTCGAGGTTCACCCAGGCCGGACCGACCATGAGGATGCGCTGGCCATCGGCATGACGGAAGCAGTCGTAGAACAGGGTTCGATCGTCGAACGCGGCGGTGAACTCCGCTGTCCGCTTGCGCTGCGGCGCCCGCGGCAGGCGGCGCACCGGGCTGTTGAACGGCAGCACCGCGGAGGAATTGGCAGACGGGAGCGGCTCCGCGGTCATCCGCGCAGCGTGCCGCCCGTTGCCTTGCCCACTGCCGCGACGATCGCCGCGCTGGTCTTTTCGATGTCCTCGTCGGTGAGCGTCTTGGCCGTCGGCTGCAATGTCACCCGGATGGCGACCGATTTCTTGCCTTCGGCGACGCCCTTGCCCTCGAACAGGTCGAAGATGCCGACATCGGTGATCAGCACCTTGTCGGCATTGCGGGCCGCGCGCAGCAGCACCGCCGCCGTCACGTCGCGATCGACGAGGAAGGCGTAGTCGCGCTCGACCGGCATCAGGTCACTGAGCTTCAGTGCCGGCTTGCTGCGCGTCGGCTTGCGCCTGGGCTCGGGGATCGCGTCGAGATCGAGCTCGAACGCCACCACCGGCCCCGTCACGTCGAGGTCGGCGGCCCAGCTCGGATGCAGTTCGCCGAACCAGGCGATGACGTTGGTCGGCCCCAGCTGCACGCGGCCGCCACGGCCGGGGTGCGCCCAGGCCGGGGCCTCGCTGACGATCTGCAGCTTGTCGATGTCGTGGCCCAGCACGTCGAGCACCGCGGCCAGATCGGCCTTGGCGTCATAGACCGAGAGCGTGTCGCCACCCTGCCAGGTCTTGGCTGCGCCGCCCACCCGCACCGCGGTGGCATAGGTGTGCTGGCCTTCGGGAAGGTCGCTCAGAAACACCTGCCCGACCTCGAAGATCGCAAGGTCCGCAACGCCACGATTGCCGTTGCGCCGCGCCGCGCTCAGCAGGCCCGGCAGCAGCGAGGGCCGCATGTCGGAAAGGTCCGCCGCGATGGCATTGGCGAGCTTGAGCTGTTCCGACCCGCCGCCGAAGCGCTTCGCTTCGTCGGCCGAAATGAACGACCAGGTCACGGCCTCGTCGAGTCCGCGCGAGGCGAGCACGCGCTTGACCGTCCGGCGTCGGTTCTGCATCGGCGTCAGCATGCGCGAGGCAACCCCCGTCAGCCGCGGCAGCGGCTCGACCGGAATGTTGTCGACCCCCACCATTCGCATCACTTCCTCGACCAGATCGGCCTTCTGCGTTACGTCAGGGCGCCAGGACGGCACCTTGACCTGAAGCGGCGTTCCAGTTCCGCTGACGGTGAACCCGAGGCGCGTCAGCAGCTCGACGATCCGTGTCTGGGGCAGATCGAGTCCAGTCAGCCGCTTGACTTCGGTCACCGGGAACTCGACGACCGTGTTGGGGAAGACGTCGTCGCCCGAGATCGCCGGTTGCATCGGTTCGCCGCCACAGATCTCGAGGACGAGACGTGTCGCGAGCTCGAGGCCCGGCTCGGTCAGCGCCGGGTCGACGCCGCGCTCGAGCCGGTAGCGGGCGTCCGAAACAATGCCCGTCCGGCGTCCGGTCTTGGCGATTTCCTCGGGGTCCCAGCTGGCGCATTCCATGAAGACGTTCACGGTCGCGTCGGTGCAACTGCTCGGCACCCCGCCGAGGATGCCCCCGAGGCAAAGGGGACCGGTGTCGTCGGCGATGACGCACATGCCCGCGTCGAGCGTGTGCGTGCGTCCGTCGAGGCCTTCGAGCGTTTCGCCGGCGCTGGCGTTGCGCAGCAGCGGCTGGCCGGTGATCCGGTCGGCGTCATAGGCGTGCAGCGGCCGCCCCCAGCCGAGCGAGACGAGATTGGTGATGTCGGCCAGCGCGTTGATCGGCCGGAGGCCCACGGCGCGCAGCCGCTGCTGCAGCCAGTCGGGCGAGGGGCCGTTGCGGACGCCCTTGATGGTGCGTCCGGCGAACTTGCGGATCGCCTTGGGCTCGCCCGCCGCGAACTGCTGCGGCAGCGGGGCGATCGGGCTGGGTCCTGCCGAGGGGATAGCCGACATGTCGGTCGGCTTCAGCGTGCCGAGGCCGTAGGCGGCAAGGTCGCGCGCGACACCGTAAACGCCCGCCGCGTCGCCACGATTGGGGGTCAGCGAGATGTCGAACACGACGCCGTTGATCCCCGCATAGTCGACATACGGCACGCCCACCGGCGCGTCGTCGGGCAGCACGATGATGCCGTCATGGTCGTCGGAGAGGTTGAGCTCCATCCCCGAGCACAGCATGCCGTTCGACACCTGGCCGCGGATGATGCCTTTGCTGATGGTGATGTTCTTGCCCGGGATGTGCGTGCCGGCGAAGGCGAACACCGACTTCATGTCCGACCGCGCGTTCGGTGCCCCGCACACCACATCGAGAATCTCGCCGGTGCCGGCGTCGACCTTGCAGACCTTGAGGTGGTCGGAATTCGGGTGCGGTTCGGCCGAAATCACATGCGCCACGACGAACGGGCGCAATTCCTTGCCCTGGTCCTCGACGCTTTCGACCTCAAGGCCGATCAGCGTCAGCGCCTCCGAGATCTGCTCGGTGGTGGCGGTGGTGTCGAGGTGGTCCTTCAACCAGTCGAGCGTGAATTTCATGAGCAGGTGCTTTCAATCAGCATTTCGTCGCGGGCGGCCGTCGTCATCACGAGCTCAGCCCCCCGAACAGCGTCGGCATGTCGAAGGCGCGGAAGCCGTAGTGATCCAGCCAGCGCTTGTCGGCGTCGAAGAAGGCGCGGAGGTCGTTCATGCCGTATTTGAGCATGGCGATGCGGTCGATCCCCATGCCCCAGGCAAAGCCCTGGTAGACGTCGGGGTCGAGCCCGCAATTGCGCAGCACGTTCGCATGCACCATGCCGCAGCCCAGAATCTCGAGCCAGTCGCTGCCCTGGCCGATCTTCACTTCGGCGCCCGAGCGGTCGCACTGGACGTCGACTTCCATCGACGGCTCGGTGAACGGGAAGAAGCTCGGGCGGAAGCGGAGTTTCACGCCGTCGACCTCGAAGAACGCCTTGAGGAATTCCTCCAGCACCCAGCGCAACTGGCCGATATGCGAGCTCTTGTCGATGACCAGCCCTTCGACCTGATGGAACATCGGCGTGTGCGTCTGATCGCTGTCGTGCCGGTAGGTGCGGCCCGGCGCGATGATGCGGATCGGTGGCTCGACGGCGCCGGTGAGATAGGGCGCCGCGGGCTTGTCGTTGCCCTGCTTCATGGCGCGGATCTGCACCGGCGAGGTGTGGGTGCGCAGCACCTTGCGCGTCCCGTCCGCACCCGGCTGCAGGAAGAACGTGTCGTGCATTTCGCGCGCCGGATGTCCCTCGGGGAAGTTGAGCGCGGTGAAATTGTACCAGTCGGTCTCGATGTCGGGACCTTCGGCGATGGTGAAGCCCATGTCGGAAAAGATCGCGGTGATCTCGTCCCAGACCTGGCTGATGGGGTGGATACGGCCCGTCGCCGTCGTCGGCCGCGTCACCGGCAGGGTGATGTCGAGGCGCTCGCTCTTGAGCCGCGCATCGAGCGCTTTCGCCCGCAGGTCGCTGCCCTTGGCCTCGATCAACCCGGCGACTTCATTCTTGAGCCCGTTGATCGCGGGACCCGCGCTCCTGCGGTCCTCGGGCGCCATGGTGCCGAGTGACGCAAGCAGCGCCGAGACGGAGCCTTTCTTGCCCAGGGCCGAAACCCGCACGGCGTCGAGCGCGGCTTCGTCCGCCGCGGCGGCGATAGCGGCGCTGAGATCGGTGCGGAGGCGGTCGATATCGTCGGTGAGGCTCATCTTTGGTCCTTGGCGTCGCGCGGGCAAACAAAAAGCCCCGCGCCGGCCCGGTCAGGGCGGCGCAAGGCTTAGCTTGAGGCCTCGAAAAAGGCTAGGAGCAGATCGCCTTAGGCGACGCGCTCGGCGGTGGTCTTCTCGATCTCGCCGAGGTAACCGAGAGCAGCCTTCGCCTGGGCAACGATTGCCGCGAAAGCCGTGGGCTCGGTGATGGCGATATCGGACAGCACCTTGCGGTCGACCGCAATCTCAGCCTTCACGAGGCCGTCGATAAATCGACCATAGGTGAGACCGTGCTCGCGCACTGCCGCGTTGATGCGCTGGATCCACAGGGCGCGGAAGTTGCGCTTGTTGGTGCGGCGATCGCGGTACGCATACTGGCCGGCCTTGTCGACGGCAGCCTTGGCGGCGCGGATGGTGTTCTTGCGGCGACCGTAAAAACCCTCGGCAGCCTTCAGAACTTTCTTGTGACGGGCGTGATTGGTTACGCCTCTTTTAACGCGTGACATGTGCTGCGGCTCCTATCGATTGTACGGCATGTACCACTTCACCAGACTTTCATCGCCCTTCTTGAGGATCTTGGTTCCCCGGTGACGGCGGATGTAGTCGGCGTTGTGGCTGGAGAGCCGGTGCCGCTTGCCTGCAACGCCCGCTTTCACGCGGCCGGTCGCAGTCATTTTGAAGCGCTTCTTAGCGCCTGACTTCGTCTTCATTTTGGGCATTTTGCGTCCTTGATTAGCCCCAATGGGGCGTCGCGTCTAAGATCGCCACGGCATGCCTGTCGGCCGGGCGATCCGGTTGGAAGCGGCGTCTATAGAGGGAAGGCGCGGGGAGTGCAAGCGGCCTTAGCCGGCCTTGAGGTCCGAAATCACTTGCCCGATCTGGTCGATCAGGTGCGACCGCTCGGTGCGGCTGAGATCGGCGAGCGCTTCGCGGTTGATCGTCTGAGCGATCCGTGCCGCCTCCGGCACCACCGCCCTCGCTTTGTCGGTGAGATAGAGCCCCTGCGCGCGGCCGCCCTTGGCCTGCCGGGTGATCCAGCCGTCGGCCTCGAGCCCGGTCAGCGTCCGCGCGACGCCCGGCTGCTCGACATCGAGCCGCTCGACCAGTTCCTTCTGCGTGAGCCCCTCGCTTTGTGCAATCTCGATCAATGCCGCCGCCTGCGCCGGCATTACCCCGAGCGGCAGCAGCGCATCGCGCAGCCGATTGGCGATCAGTCGCGCCAATTGCGCCGCCTGGAAGCCGATGGTATCGCGCTGGTCGAAGTGCATAAGGCGTTATGTAGCTGATTTGACGCCTTCGCGCCAGTTTTGGTGTCGGCGCCGATCAGTAACGGCTTCGCGAAAAACAAAAGGCGGCCAGTTGGCCGCCTGACGTCACAGAGAATCGCTGGCGCTCACTTGGGCGCCAGCACCATCACCATCTGGCGGCCTTCGGAGCGCGGCGAGGATTCGACCTTGGCGCGCGTTTCCATTTCCTGCTGCACTTTGACCAGGAGGCCCATGCCGATGTCCTGGTGGGCCATTTCGCGCCCACGGAAGCGCATCGTCACCTTCACGCGATCACCGTCCTCGAGAAAGCGGATGACCGCCTTCATTTTGGTCTCGTAGTCGTGCGTGTCGATGTTGGGGCGAAGCTGGATTTCCTTGACCTCGATCACCTTCTGCTTCTTGCGCGCCTCGGCAGCTTTTTTCTGCGCGGCGTATTTGAAGCGGCCGAGATCGAGCATCTTGGCGACGGGCGGGGTCGAGTTTCCGGCGATGATGACCAGGTCGAGGCCCAGTTCCTGAGCCTGCGCAAGCGCATCTCGGGTCTTCATCGGGCCCTGGTTGACGCCTTCGGCGTCGATCAACTGGACGTCCGGGCTGGTGATGTCCTCATTGGATTGCGGCCCATCCTTCTGGGGCGTAACCGGTCTCATGGGTCGACGAATGGCAGGTGTCCTTCTGTGATTGCTGGTCGGGGTGAGAAGCGGGGCTAAAATCGTGACTTACCGACCATAAGTCAATGCGCTGGACAGCGAAGAAACGGAAATGTCAAAGCACGGTTGCAACGGCGTAGGAGTGAGCACTTGCCTGAGGTTCTGACCGTCGGCGACCGGCCGATCGCCGTGCTGCGCCGCCCCGGACGCACGCCCGGTCTGTTCTGGCTGAGCGGTTTTCGCTCCGACATGACGGGTTCCAAGGCCGAAGCGCTCGATCGGTTCGGCGAAAGTCACGGCCTTGCGGTCACCCGTTTCGACTATTCCGGCCACGGCCAGTCGGGTGGCGATTTCAACTTCGGCACCATCAGCCGCTGGCTCGAGGAGGCTCAGGCGGTGTTCGAGACCACCACCGGGCCGCAGATCGTCGTCGGTTCCTCGATGGGCGGCTGGATCGCCCTGCTGCTGGTGCGGGCGCTCCGCCGCCGCGGCAGCGACCGCGTCATCGGCCTCGCCCTCATCGCCCCGGCCGTCGACATGACCGAACTGATGCTGGCGCAGATGCCCAAGAAGTACCAGAAACTCCTCGACACCCAGGGCTATGTCGACACGCCGTCGGAGTATTCGGCCGATCCCTACCGGATCAACAAGGCGATGATCGAGGACGGCAAGGCGCATCTGATGTTCGGCCGCGCCATCGAAACCGGCTGCCCGGTGACGATCCTGCAGGGCGCTCGCGACAAGGATGTGCCGAAGGAACAGGCGACCAAACTGGTCGAGCACCTGCTGACCGATCCGGTGACCCTCACCCTCGTCCCCGACGGCGAGCACCGGATGAGCCGGCCGCAGGATCTCGAACTCCTGGCGCGATCGATCGAGCAGTTGATCGCGGGGTGACTCGTTTGCTCCCTCCCCATGCGGGGAGGGTAGCGCAGCTGGACCGTCAGGTCCTAGCGAAGCTGGGGTGGGGGGCGCGGGGCCCGGTCCCAATCAGGTTCGCACCGGGCTCTCCAACCCCCACCCCTGTCCCCTCCCCGCAAGGGGGAGGGAGACCTGACTGATAGCCCTCAGCCTAGTCGCAGTTTCGTCTTCTGCGTCCCATTCGCGTCGAAATTGGCCGGGTCGAGCCAGCGCTCATATTCCGCCTTGAGTCGCGGCCAGTCGCCATCGAGCATGGCGAACCAGGCGGTGTCGCGGTTCTCGCCCTTGACGATCATGTGCTGGCGAAAGATTCCCTCGAACTGGAAGCCGAAGCGCTCGGCCGCCCGCTTGCTCGGTTCGTTGCGGTCGTTGCATTTCCACTCGAAGCGCCGGTAGCCGAGGTCCTCGAACACGTGCCGGGCAAACAGGTACAGCGCCTCGGTGGCGAGGCGGGTCCGCGCGACGTCGGGGCCCCAGTAGACATAGCCGATCTCGATCACCCCATGCTCGGGGACGATCCGCATCATTTGCTGCCAGCCCGCGGCGCGGCCGCTGGCCCTGTCGACGACGGCAAAGACGATCGGATCGCTCAGCCCCTGCTGCGCAGCGATCCAGCTCTCGATGACCTCGATCGACTCGGGCGGCTCGATCGGCAGATAGGCAAAGCGCTGCGTGGCATCGGCGACGCTGGCTGCGGCGAAAAGATCTGCGGCGTGGCTCGGCATCAGCGGCTCGAGCCGCGCATAGCGTCCCTCGAGCACGATCCGCTTGGGCGGCTGCGCTGGCTGCGGCGCGCTCATGCCGGCAGCTCGAAGATCGCGTCGAGTCCGGCCCGATAATTGGGATAGAGCAGCTCGATGCCGAGCGCCCGCTTGATCGCCTGGCTCGAAACGCGCTTGTTGTCGGAATAGAAGCTCCGCGCCATCTCGGTCATCTGCGCGGCTTCGAACGGAATGCCGGGCGGCACGGCGACGCCCATCTTGTGCGCCGCGTACTCGACCAGGTCCTGCGGCGGCGCCGGTTCGTCGTCGCTGAGGTTGAAGGTGCCGCTGAGGTTCGCCGCAGCCGCCAGCGCCGTCACCCGCCCGATGTCCTCGACATGGATGCGGTTGAACACCTGGTTGGCCTTGATGATCCGCCGCGCCGTACCCTCGCGCAGCTTGTCGAAGCTCGAACGGCCCGGCCCGTAGATTCCGGCAAGCCGCAGCACCATGAGCGGGATGCCGCGCGACGCGGCGTAGTCCCGCCAGTGCTGCTCGATCTCGACCCGCTGCTTGCTGCGCCTGTTGATCGGCCGGGTCGTTGCCGTCTCGTCGATCCACTCGCCGCCGAAATCGCCGTAAACGCCGACCGTCGAGTAGTAGCAGATCCACTGGAGGTTCGCCGCCGCGTCGAGATCGGCGCGGTGGAGGTTCAGCGCCGGATCGCCCGCATCATTGGGCGGGATCGACAGCACCAGATGCGTCGCCTGCCGCAGGTCCTGACCGAGTGTCGCTCCCTGCGCCGTGCCGTCAAACACATGCAGCCGGTAGGGGCTGTCCGCCAGCCGCTCGATATTTTCCTCGCTGCGCGTCGTGCCGGCGATCAAGGCGTCGCGATCGATGGTCTCGTGGACCGCGCGCGCGGTCGCGATCGACGAATAGCCCATGCCGAAAAAGAACAGGTTCATTCAGATGTCCTGATCCCATTCGACCCGAACGGTCAAGTCGCGCTCTTGCGGCAGAAACGCCGCCCTGAGCCGGCTGGACTTGTCGCTCCCGGCGAGCCGCCGCGTCGCCCAGACGGCGGCGCCCCGCACCAGCGGATCATCGTCGCGCAGCCGCTCGACCGCCATCGGCAGGAGCCCGGCGTCGCCCGAATTGCCCACCGCGATCAGAACGTTGCGCAGGAACCGCTTATGCCCGATCCGCTTGATCGGCGAGCCCGCGAACAGGCCGCGAAAGCCCACGTCGTCGAGCCCAACCAGGTCGCTCAGCGCCGGCGCTTCGAGATCGGCACGCGCGAGGAGCTTCGCTTCGCGCGACACGCTCGCGAACTTGTTCCACGGGCAGACCGCGAGGCAATCGTCGCAGCCATAGATCCGGTTCCCCATCGCGACGCGGAATTCGACCGGAATCGGCCCCTTGTGCTCGATGTTGAGATAGGCGAGGCAGCGCCGCGCATCGAGCTGGTAGGCCGCCGGAAACGCGTTGGTCGGGCAGATGTCGAGGCAGCGGGTGCACGAGCCGCAGTTTTCCTCGTGCGGCGCATCCGCCGGCAGCTCGGCCGCGACAAAGATCGCCCCAAGAAACAGCCACGAGCCGAATTCGCGGCTGACCAGCACGGTGTGCTTGCCCTGCCAGCCGAGGCCCGCCGCTTCGGCCAGCGGCTTTTCCATCACCGGCGCGGTATCGACGAACACCTTGACCGCCGCCCCGGTGCGCCGGTTGATCAGCCCCGCCAGCTCCTTGAGCTTGCCCTTGATGATGTCGTGATAGTCGCGGTTGCGCGCATAGACCGAGATCGTGCCTCGGTCCGCCTGCGTTAGGGTCGCCATCGGATCGCTGTCGGGGCCGTAGTTGACCCCCAGCATGATCACCGACCGCACGCCGTCCCACAGCGCCACCGGGCTTGACCGGCGCTCGGCGGTGTCGGCCATCCACTCCATGTCGCCATGCCAGCCCTTGGCGAGCGCCGCGTCGAGCTTTTCCTTGAGATCGGGCCGTGCCGTTGCCGTGGTGATGCCGAACGCATCGAAGCCGAGCGCCGCGGCGCGGGTCTTGAGCTCGGTGACGAGGGCCGAACTATTTTCCGTCAATGTCCCGTTCCATCAGCATCCGGATGTAGCGCGTATAGGGAATGCCGTGCGCTTTGGCCCGGTCCTTGACCGCGTCCAGCAGTGGCTGCGGCACACGCATGTTCACCTGCGCTTCCTTCTTTTCGAATTCGAAGTGGTGGCGCTTGAACTGCGAGAGATCGAGGTCCGAGAGATCCTGCATCAGGAAAGCTTCCGCCTCCTCATCAGTTCTCAGGATCGGAACCTTCCTGCCGCCAGAGCTTGTCATATCTGTCGATCTCCTTTCGGTGCATGTAGCGAGCACTGACCGGGCGGACCAGTTCGTTGCCGTCAGACAGCCTCAGTGTGAAGATTACGAAGACCAGTCGGCCAATCCGATTGGCCCCAACAGCGATGTGCCGATCCTCGATCTGCGAATGCGCGTAGTCAGGAACGAGGAACGGGGCGTTTGCGAGGACATATTCGATCTCAGCAATTGTCACGCCGTGTCTCTGACACTTGTCGAGATTGCCTGCGTCCCATTCAAATCGTGATGACCCATCCATGCGATGGACCTCCGAAATGTATATACAAATGCCTAGCTAAAAATCAAGGTCCGCGTATCCCGCGGAGGGCGGCATGCCGCCGATGCGGTCGCTGAGCAGCGTCCGGAATGCCGGCCGCGACTTGATCCGCGCGAACCAGTGCCGGGTTTCGACCGACGTCTCCCACGACACGTCGCCGAGGTAGTCGAGGGCGCTCAGATGCGCCGCGAGCGCGAAGTCGGCGAGGGTCATCGTGTCGCCCGCGATCCACTGCCGGGTGGCGAACAGCCAGTTGAAATACAGCATGTGCTCGACGAGGTTGGCCTTGGCCACCCGCAGCACCGATGGATCGGGCGTCGCGCCCGGCCGGTCGCGTTTGACGATCTTTTCCTCGATGATGTAGCGCGTCACCTCGTCGTTGAGCTTGATCAGCACCCATTCGCACAGCCGCCACATCTCGGAACGGTCGCGACTTTGGGCTGGAAACAGCCCGGCGACAGCGCTGGGCGAATAGCGGTCCTCGATGGCGTGGATCACCGCCAGGACGCCGACGGCGGGAGGCTCGCCCTCGTCGATCAGGATCGGCACCGTCGCCGCCGGATTGAGTTCGAGCAGATGCGGATCGCGCACCCACGGCTTGATCTCCTCGAGGTCGATGGCAATGCCGTACTCGGCAAACATCAGCCGCGCGAGGCGGGAAGCAGGGTCGAGCCGGTGCTGAAGCAGTTTAGGCATTATGCAAATCGGTCCAATGGCGCGATCCTGCAAATCAGCCTATTCGAAGGGCGGACGCGCAACCCCGCGATGAGTAGGAGATGAGATGAACGTCGATCAAGGTCTTTTTGTGCCTGGGATTTTAGGCATCCTTGAAGGTCTGACGGAATTCCTCCCCGTTTCCTCCACCGCGCACCTGCTGCTGGCCGAGCATTTCCTGGGCCTGAGCGGCGACGACTGGAAGGTTTTCACCGTGCTGATCCAGCTCGGCGCCATCCTTGCCATCGTCATTGCCTATTTCGGCCGGCTGATCGGAATTGTCCGCGACGCCATCGGCGGCAAGCGCGGCGCCTGGCGCTTTATCCTCGGCGTCGTCCTTGCCGCGGTCCCGGCTGTGATCGCCGGGGTGCTGCTGCACGACGTCATCAAGAGCGTCTACGACAACACCGTGCTGATCTGTGTCATGCTGATCGTCGGCGGCATCGTCCTGCTCTATGTCGACCAGCTGAAGCTGACGCCGAAATACACCAATATCTACGACTACCCGCCGCTGATGTGCCTCTATATCGGCCTGTTCCAGATGCTGGCACTGATCCCCGGCGTGTCGCGGTCGGGCGCCACCATCGTCGGCTCTTTGCTGCTCGGCACCGACAAGCGCTCGGCCGCCGAATTCAGCTTCTTTGTCGCCATCCCGCTGATGATCGGCGCCTTCGGCTATGATTTCTATAAGAGCCGCGACCTGATCACGAGCGGCATCGGCCTCGGCATCGCAGTAGGCTTTGCGCTCGCCTTCGTCACCGCCTGGGTGGTGGTGCGCTATGCGCTCGACTTCATCTCGCGCAACGGCTTTGCGCCCTTCGCCTACTGGCGCATCTTCGTCGGCGCCATCGGGCTGTGGGGCGTGCTGCTGATCCGGTAGCGCCGGACGCGTCAGGCCGTCTGGCGGTCGAACTGCCCGTTCGGGGCGAACCGCCACATATAGGTCGGCAGCACCGCATCGAGCGGCCGCGGCACGATGCCGAAGGCCGCGATCGTGCGCTTTTCGGCAATCGCCTGGGCCGACACCACATTGTCGACGCCGAGGAGCTTCACCTGATCGGCCGTGACCGGCGGCTTGGGCAGGATGCTCATCGGGATCGCCAGCAGCGCCCCGACCCACAGCGGCAGCGGCAGGATGGGGTTGCTGCGCTTGGTCTCAGTCAGCACCTTGTCGACCAGCTGCCGGTAGGTCAGCACCTCAGGCCCGCCCAGCTCATAGATCTTGCCGGTCTTGCCCGCGCCGGTCGCCGCCGCTGCAACCGCCTCGGCGACGTCGGCCACCGAAACCGGCTGAAAGTTCGTCGTGCCGCCGAACAGCGGGAACACCGGCAAGCCGCGCACCAGTTCGCCCAGCTTGGTGAAGAACCCGTCGCCGACGCCGAAAATCAGCGACGGCCGGAAGATGATCGCCGTCGGGAACGCCTTCAGCACCTCGGCTTCGCCCATGGCGCGCGACCGGGCGAAGAGGCTCGCCGAATCGTCGGCGGCGCCCAAAATCGACATCTGCACCAGCCGCGTGACGCCGGCGGCCTTCGCCGCCTCGGCGACATTGCGGGCTCCCGTGACATTGATCGCCCGGAACCGTTGCTTGCCCTTTTCGAGGCCGATCGCCGCGAGGTTGATGACGACATCGGCACCGCGCACGGCTGCCGCAACGGAGTCCTTGTTGCGCAGATTCGCCTGCATCGGCACCACCTGCCCGACGGCGCCCAGCGGCCGCAGATGGCCCGCCAGGTCCGGCCGGCGCACCGCGACGCGAATCCGGTAGCCGGCGCGCGCCAGCAGTTGCACCACCTGCGTTCCCACGAACCCCGAACCGCCGAAAATCGTGATCAGCTGGGGGTGGTCCATCAGGCGGCTCCGCAAGGTTGAATGAGGCTATGGCCTTCTATCGTGAAGCCCGCCGCACTGTCGAGCCTCACCCACGTCGCAGGCGGCGTGCAACCGATCCGTCCCGGCGCACTATCCACGATTGACACCGTGCCGCCACTCCCCTAGTGAACCGGCGCCCATCGGTTTGCCCTGGTGGCGGAATTGGTAGACGCGCACGGTTCAGGTCCGTGTGTTTAACGACGTGGAGGTTCGAGTCCTCTCCAGGGCACCATTTCTCCCGCTTCAGGCGGGACGCCGAGCCTGAGCGCGACCAGCGCTCCACCTGAAAGGCTTCGCAGCGTGCAACGGATCTTCCGATCCGCACCCCTCATGCGCAACCGGCCCCTCTCGTCAGTCGTGCCTTGCCTTCAGCGGGCGTGGACTGCGGCCACGCCTCGCTAGATCGAGACGATCGCCTTGATGACGCCTGTGCGGTCCTTGCTCCACAGCGGCAGGTCCCTCGCGACGTGGTCGAGATCGGTCGCGTGCGTCGCCAGCGCCTTGGTCGGCACTCGTCCCTCGAGCATTGAGGTCATCACGTGGACGAAATCCGCCTCGGTGGCGTTGCGTGAGGCGCGGATCGTCACTTCGCGCCGGTGCACCTCGGCATCCGGCCAGACCAGGTCGCCGCTGGTGACCCCCACCAGTGTCAGGCTGCCGCCGTTGCGGACATAGGACAGTGCCGCGCTCATCGAGCGCAGCGAGCCGGTGGCATCGAGCACAGCGTCGAACCCGCTGGCGCGCCGGGTGCGGAACGTCTCGGCTTCGATGTCGCTGAGACCGAAGGCCTCAAAGCCCATGGCCTTGGCGGACGCGATCTTGTCTGGGGCGGCGTCGAGCAGTGTCACGTCGGCCCCGGCGATTCGCGCAAAGACCGCGGTCCCCAGCCCGATCGGGCCGCCGCCGATCACCAGCGCCCGCACGCCGGGGGTCAGCGCCGTCCGCCGCACCGCATGGGCGCCAATGGCGAGAAACTCGACCATCGCGGCGTCGGCCAGATCGAGGCCGCGGGCCGGATAGAGATTGCCGGCCGGCACGACGATCTCGTCGCACATGCCGCCGTCGGCGTGGACGCCCAGCACCTTGAGCGTCTCGCAGCAATTGGGCGTGCCGCTCGTGCAGGCCGGGCAATGGCCGCAATTGAGATACGGGTTGATGACCACCGCGTCGCCTTTGGCGAACCCGCTGCCCGCCTCAGCCACCCGGCCCGACAATTCGTGGCCGATGATGCGCGGATAGGCGAGGAACGGGTGGCTCCCCTCGAAGATGTGGTAGTCGGTGCCGCAGATGCCGACGTGGGAAATTTTCACGCGAACCCAGCCGTCCGGCTGGCTCGGCGGCGCCACCTCGATCAGTTCGACATGCCCCGGTTCACGAACGGATAATGCGCGCATCACGATAGCCCTCTCGATCACGAGAGCTTCATATGCATAAAAACCATCTGGTGGAAGCTGTTTTCTATGCATATAGTTCGATCTGGCGTCGCAGCATCAGACTGCAAAAATGGCGCCCAAAAGGGAGAATCATATGTCGAACAAGCTGTTTGGCCGCCGCGCCATGCTGCAGATTTCAGCACTGGCCCTGACGGCGAGTCTGGTCGCCATGGCGCCGGTGCGTGCAGCCGACATCACCATTCCGGTGATCGTCAAGGACACCACCTCGCCGTATTGGCAGATCGTGCTCGCCGGCGCTCGCCAGGCCGGCAAGGATCTGGGCATCAACGTCCCTGAGCTGGGCGCCCAGTCGGAATCGGACATCAACGGCCAGATCACCATTCTAGAGAACGCCGTTGCCGGCAAGCCCGCCGCCGTCGTGATCTCGCCGACCGAGTTCAAGGCGCTTGGCGCGCCGATCGACGAAGCCGCCAAGTCCGTGCCGATCATCGGCATCGACTCGTCCGCTGATTCCAAGGCCTTCACCTCGTTCCTGACCACCAACAACGAGACCGGCGGCCAGGTCGCTGCGGACGGACTCGCCGCGGCGATCAAGGAAAAGACCGGCGCCATCAAGGGCGATATCGCGATCATCACCAGCCTGCCGGGCGTCGGCTCGCTCGATGCCCGCGACAAGGGCTTCAAGGAGCAGATCGCCGCCAAGTACCCCGACCTCAAGATCATCGCGCAGAAGGTTGCCGATGGCCAGGCGACGACCGGCCTCAACATCATGACCGACCTGCTGACCGCCAACCCCAACCTGGTTGGTGTGTTTGCGGACAACTTGATCATGGGTGAAGGCGCCGGCCAGGCGATTGCCGAAAACAAGGCGGCCGACAAGGTTGCTCTGGTCAACTTCGACAGCGACGACAAGACGCTGGGCTTCCTCAACGACGGCACCACCGCGGCGCTGGTCGTCCAGGATCCCTACCGCATGGGCTATGACGGCGTGAAGACCGCGCTGGCTGCGTCGAAGGGCGAAAAAGTCGAGGCCAACGTCGACACCGGCGCCAACCTCGTGACCAAGGCGAACCAGACCGATCCGAAGATCGACGCCCTGATCCACCCCAAGATGTAGTCCTCGGACCATCGGGCATTTGGGCCGCATCGACGCTTTGACGCGGTGCGGCCCATTGTCTACGGTTCGCCGCATGAGGCCTGGGAGGGAACCATGACTGTGCCGACGGATGCGCGCGCCCCGGGCGCCGGCCCCATCCTCGAACTGCGCAACCTTGCCAAGAACTACGGCCCGGTGCTGGCGCTGAAGCCGGCATCGCTGGCGTTCAACTACGACGAGATCCACGCCATCGTCGGCGAAAACGGCGCCGGCAAGTCGACGCTGATCAAGCTGCTCACCGGCGTCATCCGGCGCAGCTCCGGCGAGATCTACTGGAACGGCAATCTTGTGGCGCTCGACACGCCCCAGGAAGCGATCGATCACGGCATCAATGCGGTGCACCAGGAGGTGGTGCTGTGCCGGCACCTGACGGTGGCCGCCAACATCTTTCTGGGCGACGAGACGGTCCGCTTCGGCCTGTTGCAGAAGCGCGAGATGACGCGCGAGGCGCAGCGTATCCTCGACGGCATGGGCTTCGACATTCCCGCCGGAGCGCCGCTGGGCGATCTGACCATCGGCCAGCAACAGCTGGTAGCGACCGCACGCGCCTCGCTGCGCGGCACGAAATTCCTGATCTTTGACGAACCGACCGCCTATCTCACCCGGCAGGAGGCGGCGCAGCTGTTTGCGCTGATCCGCCGGCTGCGCGAGCAGGGCGTCACCATCGTCTACATCAGCCACCGGCTCGAGGAAGTGTTCGAGCTCGCCGACCGGGTGACCGTGCTGCGCGATGGCAATCTCGTGGGCACCCGCAATATCGGCGACACCAACGAGACCGAGCTAGTGTCCATGATGATCAACCGCTCGATCGAGCAGATCTACCATAAGGAGACCGTGCCGCTCGGCGAGGTGCTGCTCGAGACCCGCAATCTGTCGGGCAGGGGCTTTGAGGACATCTCGCTCACCGTGCGGCGCGGCGAGATCGTCGGGCTTTATGGCCTGATCGGCGCCGGGCGCAGCCAGTTCGCGATGAGCGTTTTCGGCCGCAATCCGAAAACCGCCGGCCAGATCCTGTGGAAGGGCCAACCGGTCGACATCCGTAACGAGCGGCAGGCAATTGCCCTCGGCATCGCCATGGCGCCCGAGAGCCGCCGCGACCAGGGGCTCAACCTCAACATGTCGATCGGCTTCAACCTCAATCTGCCGATCTACGACCGGCTGACGCACGGCTTCCTGCTGTCGGGCCGCGAGGAGGCCGAGCACGCCGACCGCCAGATCGCCGACCTTGCCATCAAGACCCCAAGCCGGCGCACGCTTGCGTCCTCGATGTCGGGCGGCAACCAGCAGAAGGTGGTCATCGGCAAGTGGCTCAATCACGGCGCCGACCTCTTCATCTTCGACGAGCCGACCGTCGGCGTCGACGTCGGCACCAAGGCCGAAATCTACCGGCTGCTGGCTGAGCTCCTCAAGAAGGGCGCGGGCATCATCATGATTTCGTCCTACCTGCCCGAAGTCTATGAACTGGCCGACACGCTGCATGTGTTTCGGTCTCGCCGCCTGGTCGGCAGCAACGGCTTTCACCAGGTCAGTCACGAAGACGTCCTGGCAGAAGCGATCGGCGTATAGGGGGAACAATGACCACACCGGAAATCGCGTCGATCGAGGCCGTTCGCAAACGGCGCAACTACAGTTTTCTGTTCGCGCTCACGCTCCTGGGCCTCTTGGTCCTGCTCTGGGCCATCCTGGCATTCGCCACGCCCAACTTCCTGACCCAGCGCAACATTCCCAACCTGATGCGGCAGGGTTCGATGATCGCGATCCTGGCGCTCGGCCAGACCTTCGTCATCATCACCGCCGGCATCGATCTGTCGGTCGGCGCCATCGCCGGCTTCTGTACCGTGGTCATTGCGCTGCTGATCCAGGCAGGCGTTCCGGTCTGGCTTGCCATTCTTCTGACCCTCTTGGTCGGCCTCGGCATCGGCATCTTTCACGCCTTCGGCATCACCAAGATGGGGCTGCCGCCCTTCATCATCACGCTCGCCACGCTCACCTCGCTGCGCGGCATCGGCCTGCTGATGACCAATGGCGCAACCATCAACATTACCAACAAGGATTTCACCGGCTTTGCGACGCTCGATTTTCTCGGCATCCCGAGCCTGTTCTGGATGGTGATCGTCGTCGCCATCCCCTCGCACATCTTTCTCCAGCACACCCGCTGGGGCCGCTACATCTTCGCGGTCGGCTCGAATCCTGAATCGGCGCGCCTGTCGGGCGTTCGTGTTCGCCTGATCATCTATCTCGCCTATTCGCTGTCGGCGGTTTTTGCGGCGTTCGTGGGCGTACTGCTCGCGGCCCGTATCGGTATCGGCAACGCCACGCAGGCCGACGGCTGGGAACTGCAGGCGATCGCCTCGACGGTGATCGGCGGCACCTCGTTGTTCGGCGCGGTCGGCTCGGTGCAGGGGCCGCTGATCGGCGCCTTCATCCTCGCCACCATCAACAACGGCGCCAACCTGCTCAACGTCAACTCGTTCTGGCAGCGCATCATCACCGGTGGGCTCATCATCCTGATCGTCTTCTTCGATCAACTCCGGCGCCGCAATCGATGAGCCGATGAAGAGCGATGCCGTTTTCAAGCGGACGTTCAACCAGGCGCTGACCGTTGTCGGCAGGATGAAGCGCGGCGAGCGCTTGCCGAGCGAGCACACCTTGACGGTGCAGCTTGCCGTCAGTCGCAGCACCGTGCGCAAGACCATCAACGAGCTCGAGGTCCGGGGGATCGTCCAGCCGGCGCCGGACCGTGTGATCCTGCGCCGCCCGACCGTGCAGGACCGCTTCCCCGGCATCGAGACCATTGCGACCTCCGATCAGGTCGAAGGCCGCTTCATGGAGTGGATGCTGCGCAGCGACCTCGAGCCGGGCACGCCCATCAACGTGCTCGAGCTCAGCCGCCAGTTCGGCGTCTCGACCACGGCGCTGCGCGACTTCCTGATCCGCTTCATGCGCTTTGGCCTGTTGGAAAAGCGCCCCAATGCGAGCTGGGTGTTCAAGGGGATGACCCGCGATTTCGCGCTCGAACTGTTCGATGTCCGCGAGGCATTCGAGCTCAAGAGCGCCAGGGCCTTTATCGCGCTTCCCCCCGACCACCCCGCCTGGGATCGGCTGCGGGCGCTGCGTCAGGAGCATGTCGAGCTGGCCGCGGCGCTGGATGAGCGCTTCCAGGACTTTTCCAGTCTCGACGCCCGCTTCCATCAGCTCGTCAACGACGCCTCGCAGAACCGCTTCATGCGCGACTTCAACGACGTCATGGCGTTCATTTTCCACTACCACTACCAGTGGAACAAGGCCTCGGAGCGAACCCGCAACGCCTTCGCCATCCGCGAGCACCTGGTCTACATCGATGCCTTGCTGGCCGGCGACTGGAAGCGGGTTTCGCGTGCCGCCGAGACGCACCTCCACACCGCCCGCACCAC
>JANXSI010000453.1 GCA_025352765.1 Devosia sp.
ATTGTCGAGAACCCCCAGAATGAGCACGCCCACAACGGTTGCCAGCACCCGCGGCTCACCCTGCTCGCTCATCGTCATGCCAAGGAACGTTGCCGCGATGGCGTTGAGCATGAGACCGCTTCCCTGCGTCGGGTTGGCCGAGGCCACCCGGCTCGCATAGAGCAATCCGGCGCCGGCTGCCGTTAGCCCCGTCAACGCGAACGCGATGAGCTTCAGCCGCCGGACCGGTACCCCGCTCAGGTGCGCCGCCTCGATGTTGCCCCCGATCACGTAGAGCCGGCGGCCGAAGGTGGTCTGCTCGAGCAGAACCCAGACGAGCCCGACAACCACGACCGCGACGATCGTCAGGTTCGGCACCGTCACGGGCCCCAATGCGATGCCATCGCGAGCGAAATTGCCGAAGTCCTCGGGAATGGCGCTGCCCGAGATCGTCTTGCCCCCCGAAACGACGAAGGCGACACCCGAAAACATCGTCAGCGTCGCGAGCGTCGCCACAAACGGCAGGATGCCGATAAAGCTGACGAGCAGACCGTTGAACAGCCCGCCGAGCAGCCCGACCAGCAGTGCGATGCCGATTGCCGCCCACACCGGATACCCGAAGGTGAACAGCAGCGCAGCCACGATCCCCGCAAGGCTCGCCGTCGAGCCGACGCTCAGGTCGAAATCGCCCATCACCATGACGATGGTCATGCCGGCGGCGACCACCATCAGCATCGACACCTGCTGGCTGATGTTGAGCCAGTTGCGGGCCGTCAGAAAAGTATCGGGCAACCGCGCCGCGAAGAATGCGAGGATCAGCGCAAACCCGATCAGTGTGCCGTAGCGGCGGAGGAACGTCAGCATCACGCGGCCTCGGGGGTGGTGGTCCGGCCGTAGCAGAGATTGAGCAACTCGTCCTCGCCGAGCCCCGCGGCCGTAACGATTGCGGTGATCGAGCCATCCCGCATGATGGCGATCCGGTCGCTCATGCCCAGCAGTTCCGGCAGGTCGGAGGAGACGAGGATCACGGCCATTCCTTTGGCGGTCATGTCGCGGATGATTGCGTAGATGTCGAACTTGGCGCCCACATCCACTCCGCGGGTCGGCTCGTCAAGCAGCAACAGCGTCGGCTTGCCGCTGAGCGCCTTGGCAAACACCACCTTCTGCTGATTGCCGCCGCTGAGCTCGCGCGCCAGCTGTGCCGGCCCCGAGGCCCGCAGCCGTACGTCGTCGCCGAGGGTCTTTGCCTCTCGTTGTTCTCGCCGCGGCGTCAGCCAGATGCCGCCAGCGCTCTCGGTGCGAAGATGCGGTAGAGTGATGTTCTGGTAAATCGGCCGCGAGGTGATGAGGCCTTCGTTACGGCGCTCGCGCGGCACATAGGCGATGCCGCCGCCCCATGACGCCGCTGGGCTGCGTGGGCGATAGGGCTTGCCGTCCAGCCGGATCGTGCCGCCGGCAATGCGACTGTCGCCGAACAGCGTGCGCAGCAACTGCGTTTGCCCCGCGCCGGAAAGGCCCGCGATTCCAAGGATTTCACCTTTGCGAACGGAAAAAGACACGCGATGCAGCGCGGGCGTGCTCAGGGCCTCGACCTCGATCGCTGGCGTGCTCGACGGCGGCACGATCGGCGCCGGATAGGCTTCCTCGACCCGCCGGCCGATCATCAGCGCCACGAGGTCGTCATGGGTGATGTCGGCGATGCGGCCGGTGTCGATCGGCCGACCGTCCCGCAGCACCGTGGCGCGATCGCACAGCGCCATCACTTCGTCCAGCCGGTGCGAAACATATAGCACCGAGTTTCCGGCAGCGCGAATCTCGTGCAGCACCCGGAACAGCCGTTCCGACTCTTCACGTGTCAGCGCCGCGGTGGGCTCGTCCATGACATAGAGTCGGGCAGGCGCATGGCCATCGTCGGCCAGCAGCGCGCTTGAGATCTTGACCAGCATCTGGTCGCCCAGCGACAGCTTTGCCAGCCTCTGCCGCGGATCGATATGGGTAACGCCGAGCCGGCCGAGCGCGTCGCGGGCGACGCCGTTGAGCCTGGCCCAGTCGACCAATACCCCGGCCCGGCGCGGATAGCCGTGGCCCAGAATGACGTTCTCGGCCACCGACAGCGTCGGGACGACGTTCAGTTCCTGATGGATGAATCGCAGCCCCAGCCGCCGTGCCGCAGCCGGCGAGTCGATCGAGACGGGCTTTCCCTCCAGCGTGATCGTCGCCGTGTCGGGCGCCACCACGCCGGCGAGAATCTTGATCAGCGTCGACTTTCCCGCGCCGTTCTCCCCCATCAGCGCATGGATTTCCCCCGCCGCGATGTCGAGGCTCACATCCCGCAACGCCGGAATGCCCGCATACGCTTTCGAGACGTTGGTGAGGGAAATCAGGGTCATCGGCTCACTGCACTCGCATGTTGTTTGGCCGCCAAGGCTGCCTCACCTGGCACGAACGCGCCGACACTGTCGCCCTGAGGGAGAGGTAATCACGGCATGGGCCATCGATGCGGTAGCCCGTCACGTGTGAGGCTGGCGTACCCTCTCCCCCTGAGGGAGAGGGGAGGGCGGGGGCCCGTCGCCGAACGGGGCCCCCGACGCCCCATACTATTTCGCGTTTGCCGCCGTCACCAGCTTGGTCGGCACATAGATCACGTGCTGCTTCAGCGTTTCGCCGCCGAGCACGCGAGCCACGGCGTCGGCGGTTGCCGAGCCGATGCCCTTGAAGTCTTGCGCGACCGACGCCTCGAAACTGCCGCCCTTGGCGATTTCTTCGCGGGCCTGCGGGTTGGCGTCGATGCCGGTGATGACGATTCCCTCATTCTGCCGGCCGGCCGCTTCGATGGCCTGGAGCGCGCCGAGCGCCGGCTGGTCCCATCCGGCCCAGACGGCAGAAATGCTGCCCGGGGTCGGGTTGGCGGCAAGGATCGCTTCCATCTTGGCACGGCTGTCGGCGATGCCGCCATCGGCGACGTCCGGCGTCACCTTGTCGAGGATCTTGATGTCCGGGAAGTTGCCGAACACTGCGCTGGCGACGACGCCGCGCGCCTGCACCGGCGGGAACGCGTCGAACACGAACATCACCACATTGCCTTTGCCGCCAATGCGGTCGGCGACGTAGGTCGAGGTTTCGGCTGCCATCGCATAGCCGTTCGAGGTGATATTGGTGACCAGCAGCGGATCGCTGCCCGCGTCCATGCCGAATACCGGGATCTTGGCGTCGCTGGCGGCCTTGAGCCCCGCCGCGACCTGTGCCGGATCGACGTTGATGACAATGGCATCGACCTTCTGGTTGACCATGTCCTCGATGCGCGAAATCACCGCGGCCACGTCGCCCTGCGTGTCGATGACGTTCACGTCCCAGCCCTTGTCCTTGGCCACCGCCTGGAAGGCCTCGACATAGAACTGGGTGCCCGGCTGAGCCAGATACGGGGTGATCACCGCGACCTTGGCGGCGAGCGCCGCGCCTGAGATCGAGACGGTGGCAAGTACGGTGGCCGCGACGACGACGCGGCGAAGTGACTTCAACGACGAAGCAAACATTCCGGATGGCCCTCCTGAGGCGCGCGCGAGATTGTTTTCCTAGCGCTTCCGGTCACTATAGGGGAGGCGGCCGGGCTGGGCCATGGGGCATTTGGGAGCATCGAGTGGCAACGACCACGCTGATCGGCATCGACGTTGGAACCACCGCCGTCAAGGCCGTGCTGCTCGATCTCGAGGGCCGTCGGCTGGCCGACTTCGTCCGCGCCCACCCCACGTCGCGGCCATCTCCCGGCGCTGCCGAACAAGACCCTGCCGACTGGATGGCGGGGGTCCTCGGCGCCCTCGACAGCTTCAGCGGCGCGCATGATCTGGGCGGGCTCGCGGGCATCGGCATCTGCTCACAGGTCAATACCCACGTGTTTGTCGACGAGCGCGGCGAGCCGCTGCTGCCGGCCCTGGTCTGGCAGGATGTCCGGCCAGCAGCCGATGCCGTATCTATCGATGCGCAGGTGACGGCAGATCAAAAGCTCAGATGGTTCGGTGGCCCCATGCCCATCGATGCCAGTCACGCCTTGTCGCGAGTGGGTTACGTCCGTCGCCTCTATCCGGAGCTCTTCGCTCGGTCGCGGCACGTTCTGCTGCCCAAGGACTATTGCGTCATGCAACTGACGGGGGCGGTTGGCAGCGACCCCATCTCGGCGGTCGGTCTCGTCGACAGCACTGGTTATGTCGCGCCATTGCTCGATCTTGTGCCGCGCGCCGCTGCGCTCCTGCCGCCGCTTCATGGCTTCAGCCATGTCGCCGGTCGGGTGAGGCCGGGCCTGCCCTGCGCTGGAGTTCCGGTGGTGGTTGGCGCCATGGATGCCTGGGGCGGCATGTTTGGTGTGGGTGTCGTCGCGGACGGCGATGCGATGCTGCAAAGCGGCACCAGCGAGATCCCCGGCATCGTCTCCTCGACCATCAATCCAACCCCGGGCGTCATCCTGTTTCCGCCCTACGAGGGCATCGTCATGCACGCAGCGCCGACGCAGTCGGGCGGCGCGGCGGTGGCCTGGTACGCCAATGTCATCGGACGCAGCCCGGCCGAAGTCAGCGCCCTTGCCGCCGGCACCGCCCCATCCTCGGCCGTGCCGCTGTTCCTGCCGCATCTCCAGGGAGAGCGGGCACCGCTGTGGGACTCGCAGTCGCGCGGCGTCTTTGCGCGGATCGACGGCCGTGCTGGTGCTGCCGAAATGGCCCGGGCCGTGCTTGAAGGCGTGGCCTTTTCCTGCCGCATGGCATTCGACGCCCTCGAGCACTCGGCCAGCCTCACCCTCGATATGGCCAACATCGGCGGTGGCGGCTCGCGTTCTGATATCTGGTGCCAGATCCGCGCCGACGCGCTTGGCTTTGCGCTCCGGCGAACCGCCGTGCCGGAATCGGCCGCCATCGGCGCCGCGATCCTGGCTGGGCTCGGAAGCGGGGCGATGTCATCGCTGCGCGCGGCCGTCGGGCAACTGGTCAAGTTCGACCGGACCTTTGAGCCGGACGCCAAAGCGCGCGCTTACTATGACGACAAGTTTGGGCACTATGGCGAACTGTACGCCGCGTTGCGGCCGTTCAATGCCACCCATCTGGCTGAGCCATGAGGGCTCGACCGGTGCGCCCACCGGCCGAGCGTTCCCGCGGGAGCGCTCCTTCAAACACGTGATTTCCGGCCAAGCTGTCTGACTAGATGCTTGCGCCGGGACAGCGTTCGGGGCAAATTAGTAAACCGGTTTACAAGGAGCAGCGAAAATCGATCCCGATGACCTGATCCTCGACGCAGCGGCTGAGGTTTCGATCCGCCAGCACCTGGTGCTGGTGGCGCTGGGCAAGAAGCCCGCCGACCTCGCCATCGAGGTTGGGCGCGTGCTGGCCGTCTATTCACGCCAGTGGATGACCAACCAGGAAATCATCATTTCCGGCCGGCGTATCGCCTACATCGGCCTAGTTGGCAGCTATCGCGGCGAGGTCAAAAGTCGCGTTCGGTATCCACATTTGTCTGCCGTCCCCGGCTTGGGCGAAGTCCACAAACACATCGAATCCACCCACCTGACGCCCGAGTTCGAAGCAGAACTGGTGCTGCCGCGCGGCAACACCTGGACCTGCGAGGCAAGCCACGAATTCGCCAACGTCAACGGCGCCAAGAACACCGAATTCTGGCAGGCGGCGCGTCGCGCCGGCTCGCCGCTGAAGGTGTTCATCCAGCCCGGCTCGGCGGTTCCCCCCAGTGCCTGGGAAGAGAGCGGCGGCTACTACGGCTATGAGGAACAGCGACGCTTCATTGAAGACGATCTGTCGGTCACCGGCCTCGATGAGGTGATGGACTGGCCAGCCGTCTGGAACCCGGAAAACCCCTCCTACGAGCGCATGTGGGGGATGATCGGCGCCACCTTCGAGGGCCGCGCCGTGGTCGAAGGGCACGGCTCGGGGCTCACCGACCCCCATGACATTTCGGCGTTCGTCGCCGCCGGCCTCTCGTCCGATCACGAGGTGTGGGCGCTGGACGAGGCATGGGACCGCCTCGAACGCGGCTTGTTCGTCGAGCTCAGGCCCTTCTCCTACGACGTCATCATCCCGGGCCTCGTCGAGCGCGGTCTTGCGGACTGGTCGAACATCGCCTTCACCACCGATGACCGCAGCGCGTCCGAAACGCTTGAACTGGGCGCCGCCGACCACAATGTCCGGCACGCCATCCACTATGGCCTCGCGCCCGAAATCGCCATTCAGTGCGCCACCATCAATCCGGCGCGCCACATGCGCATCGAGCAATGGGTCGGCTCCATCGCGCCCGGCCGTTTCGCCGATCTCGTACTGCTCGACGATGTCGAGAAATTCGCGATCGCAGCAGTCTATTCGGACGGCGTGCTGGTCTCCGACAAAAAGGCCTATATCGGTCCCAGGGTGCGGATCGGCTGGCCGGAATGGGCGAGCCGCACTGTCAATGTCGGCCGCACGCTGAGTGCCGCCGATTTCGCCATCAAGGCCGATGCCGGCGCGACGAAGATGCAGGCGGCGGTTCTCCGCCCGTTCCACTGGAACGAGGACTATCTGGTTGAAACCCTTGCCGTGGA
>JANXSI010000494.1 GCA_025352765.1 Devosia sp.
GCTGCGCGTTTACGACCTGATGTGGCGGTGCCTCGCGCCACACATGCCCGACCGTTTGGCCTCGGGGCACTTTGCCTCGGTCTGCGGCACCTTTATCGGCGGCATCCATCCCGATACCGGCCGCCAGTACACCATCATCGAACCGCAACTCGGCGGCTGGGGCGCTTCGCGCACCGCCGATGGCAACAGCGCCGTCTTTTGCGGCTTCCATGGCGAGACCTACAACTGTCCCGCCGAGATCAACGAGGCCCGCAACGGCCTGCTCGTCGATCGCATGGAGCTCAATGTCGAGCCGGGCGGCGAAGGCGAATTCGCCGGTGGCCACGGCATCGTCATGGACTACCGCATCCGCGGCGACAACGGCTTCCTGACCGCCGGATACACCCGCTCGAAGTTTCCGCCCTGGGCGCTGGATGGCGGCCATGAAGGCTCGTCGAACCGGGTGCAGGTGCTGCGCAAGGACGGCAGCGTCGAGAACTACGCCTTCGTCTCGGGTCTCACCATGCACACCGACGATGTCATCCGCGTCATCACCGCCAATGGCGGCGGCCTCGGCGACCCGAAGCGGCGGGACCGCGACGCGGTGCGCGCCGACGTCAAGAACGGCCTCCTCACGCCGGCGCATGCCCGCGACGTGTACGGGCTCGTCTGACGCTCGGTATGACCAGGGAGCAGCGTGACTGACAATGGCGACCAACAGACCACGCGAATGGGTAATCACGGACTACAACGGGTTCGAAAACCTGCAGCTCGTGCCCTGCGAGTTGGAGGACCCGGGGCCTACGCAGATCCGCCTGCGGATCGAGGCGTTTGCGCTGAACTGGGGCGACGAGGATTTGATGAACGACCGATACTCGTTCAGCTTCTCGGCGTTCCCGGCCCGCATCGGCATGGAAGCCGCCGGCATCGTCGAGGCGGTGGGCTCCGATGTGAGGGACATCCTTGTCGGTGACCGCTACTGCACCCTGCCGCATTTCTACGACCGCCGGGGCGCCAGCGCCGACACGCTGCTGATCGATCAGGCGTTTGTCACGCGGGCGCCGGATGGACTGAGCGCCGTTGAGGCGGCATCGATCTGGATGCAGTTCATGACCGCCTACTTCCCCATAGTCGAACTCGCGAAGGCCGCGCCCGGCCGCAACATCCTTGTCCCTGCCGGGACCAGCACGGCCGGCAACGCCGCTCTGCAGATCGGCCGGTTGCAGGGGGCGACAATGATCAGCACGACGCGCTCGGAGACCAACCGCTCACTGCTGCTCGAAAGCGGCGCCGACCATGTGTTTGTCGACACGGGTGGCGATATCGAGGCATTCCTCCGCGATGTCACGCATGGTGTGGGCGTCCATGCCTCGCTCGATCCCGTCGGGGCCGACTTCATGGATCGCTATGCCTATGCGATGGCCAAGGGCGGAATCCTGATGCTCTACGGTGCCCTGACGGGAAAATACGCCGTTCCGCCAACTATGCCAATGTTCCAGCGGAGCCTCTGGTTTCACACCTACTCGCTGTTCAACTACGTCGAGGACGCCGAGGCCTGTGCGCGTGGCAAGGCCTATGTCTACGACGCTCTGTCGACCGGCAGCCTGCGCCCAAAGGTCGATCGCGTCTTCCCGATGGAGGGCTACGTCGACGCCTGGCGCTATCTCAAGGGACCCCGCAGCAGCTACGGCAAGGTTGTGATCGAAACCGGCGCATAGGACGGCCCTTGCGGTTGGCCGAACATGGAACAGCAGCGGGTTGCTATCGATGACCGAACGACGCAGACGCCCGAGGAGGACGCTATGACCGACGCTCCTATCAAGATCATGTACCTCAACCCGCTGGCGGCCAGCGCCGGCTACGACCCCGTGTTCGCCAAGATGGCGGCTGCCCACAAGCTCCCCGGCACCGAGGTGCACGTGACCTCGTTGCCCGACAGCGAGGGCGGCTTCACCCACATCGAGTACCGGTCCTATGAAGCGATTGTCACTCGCGGCATCATCCGTGCGGTCCGCGCCGCGGCCCGCGAAGGCTTCGACGCAATCGCCATCGGGTGCTTCTAC
>JANXSI010000505.1 GCA_025352765.1 Devosia sp.
GACTTGAAAGCAGCGACGCGCCTCGTCGGGTCATGCGTCAGCCACTGGGCCCGGGCCTCCGCCTGCTTTTCGGCATAGAACTCCTCGTCTTCGTAGAGGACCCGCAAGACCTCGACCCAGGGGATGGCCGATGAGCTTGGCGGGATCAGCCAGTTGTGTTCGACGAGCGGCCGCGGTGGAGTAATGAGAATGCCCGACTCGCCTAACACCTCAGGGATGCCGCCGCGGTCGGCTGCAACCGTTGGAATACCCGCCGCGCAGGCCTCGACGGGACCGCGGGGACCGCTTTCGTGCCACAGTGAGGGCATGAGAAAGACCTTGGTGCGAGCGAAGACGGCCCCCATAGATTGCTGGATCCCCACTCGTTCGATGTTGCCCAGCGCCGAAAAGCGCATGCCCGACCGCGCCTCGGCGGCCGCCAGTGTCGCGCGGCTTTCGACCACCAGGAACCTGATCGCCGGAGCGATCTCCTGCGCCAGCTCGGCAATGCGATAAAACAGGGTTACGCCCTTTTCACCGGATGGATTGACAAAAGTAGTCAACGTCCCGCCGGTTGAAGGAAGCTTGGGCGCGTCGACGAATTTGCCAATGGCGAGCGGATCAATGCCGAGACGCTCGCGGTAGAGATCGCGAGTGGCCACGGTGTCCGTCACGACCTGATCGATCTGTGCGAACAGCTCGCGCGATGTGTAGCTGGGGTTGACCAGGTAGAACACCGTCGCAATGTGCCTTTCCCTCGCCAGCTGCAGCAACTCGCGTTCGTAGAGGCCGTCGCCGTAAAGCATCAGCACATGCGGCTGGAAGCGGTCGAGGTCGCGCCTGGCAAAGTCCAGCAATGCGAGATCGTCGTGCTGGCTCTGCGCACTACGGCCGGGCTTGGCGACGGGCACGACGTAGTGCTCGACCCGTCCGTCGCGTCGCAGCCACAGCTCATTTAGCGGGGCGATGAGATCGAGCGGGGCGGCGCCGGTTTCCGCCATGTTGTCGGTATTGACGTTCGACGCGGGACGATCGTAGATCGACCCGGTCAGCGAGCGGCACTCAACGCCGGCTTCGCTCAACAACCGCAGCAGGGTACGCACCGATATGGCGGCACCGCTCGTTGGATCGAGCAGATTGTTGGCGGCGCTGAACAAAAGCTTCAAGGCTCACCCAAGTGTTAGCGTGCCACGGGGCGGATGTTGAGCCGCTGACCGCCAACCCGCCGGAGGCTCGCGGTCCACTCGAATTGCAACGGCTTCTGGTCGGGCAGATTGAACTCCAACGCCCGCAGCATGACCGCATAAGCAGTGGTCATTTCCACATTGGCGAGCCGACTGCCGCCACAGACACGTCGACCCGCGCCGAACGGCAGAGCCTGGTCGGTCCCTCGTTCGGGCGATAACACGTTCCGGTCGAGTCGGACTTCCCATGGCGCGTCGAAGCGCCGGCGATCGTGATGGATGCCGATGATCGACACCAACACGCGCGATCCTGCCGGGATTTGAGTTTCGCCTATGGTGTCGCCAGCGATCGAGGTTCGGCCCAGCACTGGAATCGGCGGGAAGATACGAAGCACCTCGTCCTGGAAGGCAACAAGGTCGCCCAGTTGGGAGAGGTGGTCGATGGTTATCGCCGCGTCGCCGCAGACGCCCATGACCTGCGCTCGCAGATGCTGCTGCAGGCCCGGCGTCGCGGCGAGGAGGAATAGTCCCCAGCCAAGCGCCGAGGCCGAGGTGTCGAACCCCGCAAATATCAATGAGCAGACCTCGGAGACGAGGTCCACTTCGGGCGCGGCGACGAGTTCGGCGAGGAGTGAGGCGTCTCGCGTTTGGGCGATGGTGGACGTCGCAGCCCGGTTTATGACGGCGGTAAGTCTGGCGAGGGCAGCCTCGCCCTCGGCCCGGAGCTTCTCCAATCCTTCGCCACCGAGGCCGCCAAAATTCCAGTTCGCTGCCGAACCCAGTTCCAGAAGCGTACGAAAGTCGTCGAGCAGTTCGTCGTCGACATCGAGCGTCTCGAACCCCAAAGCGACCTCCGAGACAACTCGCGCCGCCGCGCGGCTCAGCTCGCGGTCGGCGACGATGGAGCCATTGGGGCCCCTGCTCGCCAGCAGCTGCTGAACTGCATTAGTGAAATGCCTATCGCTGGCTACTGCCACTTCGGCGGGCCGGGCCGCGCTGATGAAGGGCTGGGAGAGTTTCTGCAATTTCTCCCAGAGAGGGCTGTCGGCCGTTAGCCGGCTCTCGCCGAAGAGCGCCGTAAACCCTCCGAAGTTCTTGCGATAGTTGGCGCCATTCTCCTTGAGAACATATCGCGCCAAGGTTGCGTCCTGAACGACTAGGAGGCTGTCACGGGGAAGGACAAGTTCGCAGCTCTGCCCAGGGGCGTTCTTTGCCATCTCATAGAGCGCCGCAATCGTGTGCTGACGCCAGACAGCGGAGACTTCAGCGATAGCAAGATCGACACGAAACACATCCGTCATCCCAAGAATGCACACAGCCGCATCTTTCGATGCGGCTGTGCCAAAACCAGAGCCTTGTTGACCTTAGAAGCTGCCAGAGACCTTCGCAAACGGACCGTAGACCAGTCTGGTGGTGGGGCCGCCCGACGGCCCGCCGGACACACCCGAAATCTGTTCGCCCCGGAAACCGAGGGTGAATTTGGTCTGTTCATTAACGTGATAGTCGAGGCCCAGCGACGCCTCAACGTCGTATACCGACTTCCATTTAGTGCCCGACTGCACCGGAATAAGTCCGGATCCGCCGCCACTGTTCGAGATGAACTGGGCCGTCGCATTGGTCCGTTCTTCGCCATAAATTACCGCGGCCGCCAGCATGCCTGAGACGCCCAGCGGGCTCTCGCCGAAGCGGGCCGACCCACTCACGCTAATACGCGGAC
>JANXSI010000525.1 GCA_025352765.1 Devosia sp.
CTCGTGGCGCTGCTGCGCAACCGGGCGGTGACGCTGGGGCTCGAGCGGCGTGAGCTCAGCCATCTCGCCGACCGGCTGGATTTGCGGCTGCGCGGCAAGCGGCCGGCGCTCGGGCTCGACGGCATACGGGCCTTGGCCGACGCCGAGCCGCTCGCCGACCTCGGCGACCGGCTGGAGACAAGACTCGGGCCGCTGATGGCGCTGCTCGGACGCGAAAGCCTCGATGCCCCTGCCCTCGCCGCCGCGCTGGCGGCAACGCTCGACGGGGTCAGTGCGGAGGCGGATCGTCCCGGGCGCATCGAATTTGCAGCATGGGCAGAGGAGCTCGGCCGGCTCGAGGATTCCGGAGCGCCGTTTCCGCCGCATCATCTCGACCAGGTGCTGGCGGCGCTGATGGCCGGCAGCAAGGTGCAGGCGACGGAGCGGCGGCGCGACGACATCCATATCTGGGGCGAGCTCGAGGCGCGGCTGATGACGCCCGACCTGATGATCCTCGCCGGGCTCAACGAGGACATCTGGCCGCCGACTGCCGATCCCGGACCGTGGCTCAGCCGCGGCATGCGGATCGCCGTCGGGCTCGAGCCGCCGGAGCGGCAGCAGGGCCAGGCAGCGCACGACTTCGAAATGGCGCTGGGCAACGCTGAGGTGCTGGTGGCGTTTGCCGAGCGGATCGGCACGTCGCCTGCCCTGCCGTCGCGGCTGGTGCAACGGTTCGAGGCGCTGATCGGGGCCGATGCGGCCAAGCAATTGCGGCAGCGCGGCGCGGCGTGGCTCGAGCAGGCGCGTGCCATCGATGCCGCGGGACTGCCGCAGCCGGCGCCACGTCCGGCGCCGCAACCGCCGGCGGCGATACGGCCGCGGCGGCTGAGCGTCACCGAGATCGAGACGCTGATGCGCTCGCCCTACGACATCTACGCCAAGCATGTGCTGCGGTTGCGCAAGCTCGAGCCGCTGGGCGCCGAGGTCGACGCGCGCGAGCGTGGAACGATGATCCACCAGGTGTTCGAGAGATTTGTCGCCGACGGCATGAGCTTTGAGAGCGACGCGGCGCTGGGCGAGATGATGAGCAGGGCCAATGCCGCGTTCGCGGGGCTCGACGCGATCGCGGCGCGGCGCGAAATCTGGCTCAACCGGTTTGCGCTGGCGGCGGAGTATTTCCTCGAGTTCGAGCGGCAGCGCGATGGCGCAATTGCAGCACGAGCGGCCGAGCAGAAGGGCGAGTGGGTGTTTCCCGACCTTGAGGGGTTCGTGCTGTCGGGCAAGGCCGACCGCATCGACACGCGGCGCGACGGGCGGCTCGAAATCCTCGACTTCAAGACCGGCGGGGTGCCGGTGCCCAAGGACATGGCCGCATTCGACGCGCCGCAATTGCTGCTCGAGGCGGCGATGGCGCAGGCCGGTGCCTTCGAGGCGGTCGCGCCGGCCGACTCGGTGGCGCTCACCTACATCAAGATCGGCCTCGGGCCGGCGGCGTTCCAGATCAAACCGTTCAAGCCGCGGGCCGGCATGAGCCTGATGGCGGCCGTGGACGAGGTGGCACGACGGACGCAGTCGCATATCGACGCCCTGCTGCTCCGCGACACGCTGCCGATGGCGGCGCGGGTGCGGCCCAAGGTCGAGACCGGCCGGAAATCGTGGCCGGGCGACTACGACCATCTGGCGCGGACCGACGAATGGACGCTGACGGCGGGAGTGGACGACCCATGAGCCGCCAGCTGATCAAGCCGATGCCGGAACATATCGCCGAGAGCCAGCGCGTGGCCTCGGACCCGCGGAGCTCCGTATGGGTGACGGCCAACGCCGGCTCGGGCAAGACCTATGTGCTGACGGCGCGGGTGCTGCGGCTGCTGCTGAGCGAGGTGAAGCCCGAGGAGATCTTGTGCCTCACCTACACCAAGGCCGCAGCGGCCGAGATGCGCGGGCGCATCGCCGAGCGGCTGGGGCGGTGGACGCTGGCGAGCGAGAGCGAGCTGATCGCCGAACTCGCGGCGCTCAACGGCGCGCGGCCGGACCCCAAGATGCTGCTGCGCGCCCGGTCGCTGTTCGCGCATGCGCTCGAAACGCCCGGCGGGCTCAAGATCCAGACCATCCACGCGTTCTGCGAAAGCGTGCTGCACCGGTTTCCGCGCGAGGCCGGGGTGCCGTTCGATTTCTCGGTGCTTGAGGAGTATCAGCGCGACAGCCTGTTGATCGAGGCGCGCGAAGAGGTGATCGCGGCGGGCTTACGCGGCGAGGCCAATGCGGTGGCGGTTGAGACGCTGTTCGGATTGCTCAGCGATTTCCAGATCTCGACCTCGATCACCGAGGCGCTGAACCAGCAACGGACGCTGCGCAAGGTGCTGGCGCAACCGGAGCGGGCCAAGGCCGAGCTCCGGCGCCGTGTCCATCCGGCCGGCAGCATCGCGCAGGTAATGACGGCCGTCGGCGACGGCTATGGGCTCACGGCCACGGACCACGCACGGCTGTTCGGGCTGATTGCGCCCAACCCCAACGGCAACGACTTCGTCGACAGGCTGAGCCGCATCAACCCCCACGAGCCCGATCCCGAGGAGCTGTTCGAGGCGTTCCTGACGCAGGAGGGAACGGCGCGCAAGACGCTGATCAAGAAGGCGACGGCGGCGCTGATCCCCGATATCGCCGAAAAGCTCACGGCGGAGGCGGCGCGGCTCGAGGAGATGCGCGCGACGCTGACGGCGGCAGAGCTGGTCGAGCGCAGCGAGGCGATGCTCGATATCGTTTCGGCGATCTCGGCGCATTACGAAGCGGGCAAGCGGGCGCGCTCGCTGCTCGACTTCGACGATCTGATCGAAAAGCTCGCGGGGCTGCTCGAGAACCCAGCGGTCGGGCCGTGGGTGCACTACAAGCTCGACAGCGGCATCAGCCATATCCTGGTTGATGAGAGCCAGGACACCAATGCCGAGCAGTGGCGGGTGGTCGACGCACTGGTGGCGGATTTCTTTACCGGCGAGAGTGCGGCGCAGCGGTCGCGTACGGTGTTCGCCGTGGGCGACCAGAAGCAGTCGATCTTTTCGTTCCAGGG
>JANXSI010000559.1 GCA_025352765.1 Devosia sp.
AGGTGGGCAGGTTATGCGCGACACCACGGTCGCCATGGAGCGCATCAAGCAATCGTCGGCCAAGATCTCAAATATCATCGGCATGATCGACGACATCGCTTTCCAGACCAATCTGTTGGCGCTCAACGCCTCGGTCGAGGCAGCGCGGGCCGGCGATGCCGGCAAGGGTTTTGCGGTGGTCGCCGTCGAGGTCCGGCGACTGGCGCAATCGGCGGCGGGCGCCTCTTCCGAAGTTAAGGCGCTCATCGACCAGAGCGGCAACGAAGTCGCCGCCGGCTCGCGGCTCGTCGCTTCGGCGGCACAGAAACTGGACGCCATGCTGGATGGCGCGCGACGGAACTCGGACCTGCTGCAGGGCATTGCCCGGGAGAGCCGCCAGCAGGCCTCCTCAATCGAAGACGTCAACATTGCCGTCCGCACCATGGACGAGATGACCCAGCATAACGCAGCCCTGGTTCAGGAGACCAATTCGGCGATCGAACAAACCGAGGGACAGGCCACACAGCTCGACCGGATCGTCGAGGTCTTCGTCGTTCCGGGCGGGGCGGTTGCGCACAACCAGCCAACGCACCGGACCAGGCTGCGGTCCGCCGCATAGGCGGACGCAGACGAAATCGTATTGCCATGGTCGGGTTCTCCTACCGTTTGCATTGATCTTCGGCAGTTCGAGCCGTAGCCTCCCCCAAAAGGGGGTGCCATGAATCTGAATCAAACCGTCGACGCGGCGATTGGCGCCGCGCTCGGCGCACGCATCGTCGGCTGCGTCGTCCTGGTCAATCACAAGGGCAAGCCGCTCTATGCGCGGGCCGCGGGTCTCGCCGACCGGGAGAGCGGTCGCGCGATGGAACTCGATGCGATCTTCCGCCTTGCTTCGGTGACCAAACCGATCGTCGCCACCGCGATTCTGAAGCTGGTCGACCTGGGCACCATCGGCCTCGAAGATGCAGTGACGAAGTTCCTGCCGTGGTTCACCCCGGTCTCGCCCGACGGATCGCCGGCGGTGATCACCATTCGTCAGTTGCTGAGCCACAGTTCCGGTCTCGCTTACAGCCGGGTGCCGCCCGAGGCGTCGCTCGGGATGGCCGGACCGCGGCTGTCGCTCGAGGAGACTCTGCGTCGCATCGCCGGGGTACGGCTGGCGTTCGCACCCGGCACAGGCTGGGAATACGGCACCAGCATCGACGTGCTGGGCGGCGTTCTGGCGGCCATCAATGGCTCGAGTGTCGAGGACGCGCTGGGCAAATACGTCACCGGGCCGCTGGGCATGGCCGACACGCACTTCTTCGTCACCGACGCCAGCCGGCTCGCCGTCCCCTATGCCGATGGCCGGCCGCCGGTGCGCATGGACGACCCGCATCTGGTGATCGACGACCAAGCGTCTGGAACATGGTTCTCGCCATCCCGCATCTTTCAGCCCGATGCGCCGCAGGCGGGTGGCTCGGGCGCGGCAGGAACGGCTGCCGATATCATGAAGCTGCTCGAGATCTACAATGGCGCGCCCGGCCTGTTGAAGCCGGAGACGGTGACGGCAGCGCTCAGCAACCAGATCGGCAGATTGCCGCGGCGCGCCAGCGATGCCGGCAAGCGCTTCAGCCTGATCGGCGCAGTGATCGACGACGCGAAGGCAGCCAAGAGCCCATGTCCGGATGGCACAGTCGACTGGGGCGGCGCCTGGGGTCACAACTGGATCGTCGATCCAGTCAACGGCCTGACGGTGGTGGTTTGTACAAATACCACCTTCGAAGGCTGCAACGGTCCGTTCCGCGACGACATCCGCGATGCCGTCTACAAGGGTTTTGCCACCACCTAGGGGCATGGGACCAAAGGCAATGTCCAGTCGCCTGTCGCTTCGGGCTGCTCCGACCGGCCGCCGCGGCGCATCGGCAGTGCATTAGTGTCGCGAGTGGGGCGTGCTCGATAGCATCCTTCGTCACGACCTGCATGCACACGGGCAAGTTCGTGGGAGCCCCCGCAACCAACAAGTCGCTCAGCATCGACGGGATCTTCATCCGAAAGATCGCCGGCGACCGCGTCGTACAGGAATGGCAGACCACCGACCTGTTGGGCACGCCAGATGGGCGTTGACACCTTGCTGGACTATTCGATCTTCGGCGTGTTGTTCAAGCCCCGCATAGCTTGCCAGAAAAATCGGTGCATCGGCCCTTGACGTCGTCGTGCTCGATGCCAACCTCCCAAATGTGATCCGGGCCCCTCTGGTGCGATAAGGTTTCAAGCCCTTGCGCACGATGTCGGTTCACGTCAGGGGCCGATTTGCAGCACACCAGGTGGTGGAGATTTGCCCCTTGTCACTCAACGGCAAGGAGGAGTTCCGCCATGACAAAACTTCGTACCACCGACTCCGATATCTTCAGCCGCCGGCCACTCGTTGAGCTTCGCTCGAGGTTCAGCCGCCTCGGTGTTGCCGCCGAGGCGGATATCGCGGGGCTCGAAACGTTCATGGAAGCGGCGATCGCCGCTGCAATGATCATTGCTCACGCCGATGGCAAGGCCGACCTCACCGAGCGTCGTCGCGTCATCTCACTGTTTCGAGCCAACCCGCTGCTGCAGGGCTTTTCGGCCGACGACGTCGCCCGTGAAATCGTCTCGCATCTGCATGCCTTCGACCTCGACCACGCCTCCGCAGTTCGCCAGGCGGGCGCTCAGATCGTCGCCGCCGACCTGAGCAACGAGCAGTTTCGAGCGCTTCTCGGTATCTGTGTGTCCGTGCTTGAAGCGGACGGTGTTCGGCACCCGGCCGAGGAAGACGCACTGGCCAGTATTTCGGCGATGCGACCCTGGAGCTATCGTTAGGCTCGAAAGGGGCAGATCAACGTGGACTTTCTGCTGATCGACTTGATGGGCAAGCCGGTGTGGTCCTGGTTCGCCTTTGTTCTGGCCGTTGGTCTTTTGTTGGCCTTTGACCTCGGCGTGCTTCATCGCAAGAGCCACGCCGTTGGTGTCAAGGAATCCCTTGGGCTGTCGGCGTTCTACATTGCGATCGGCGTCGGCTTTGGCGGCATAATCTGGCTGTGGATGGGCGCCCAGGCCGGCACCGAGTATCTGACAGGTTTCGTGGTCGAAAAGAGCCTCGCGATGGACAACATCTTTGTCATCGCGATGATCTTCTCCTACTTCGCAATCCCTCCCGCCAATCAACACAGAGTGCTGGTGTACGGCATTCTCGGCGTCCTGATCCTGCGCGGCCTCATGATCGCAGCCGGCTCGGCAATTGTCACAGAGTTCTCCTGGGTCCTCTATCTCTTCGCGGCCTTTCTCGTACTGACCGGCATCAGGATGCTCTTCAGCGCGGAGAAGAAGCATGACGTGAGCGGCAGCCCTGTTGTGCTCTTCATGAACCGCCACCTGAACATGACCAAGGAGCTGCACGGGGAAAAATTCTTCGTCCGTCAGCCTGACAGCAGGGGCCGCCCCAGACTGCTGGTGACCCCGCTCTTCGGGGCGCTCGTTCTGGTCGAACTCGCAGACCTCGTCTTCGCGGTGGACTCGATCCCGGCAATCTTCGCAATCACCACGGACCCCTACATCGTCCTCACCTCGAACGTGTTTGCGATCCTGGGGCTGCGTGCTCTCTACTTTGCGCTGGCCGCCATGGTCGACAGGTTCGTCTACCTCAAGTACGCGCTTGCCGCAGTCCTCATTTTCATCGGTTCCAAGATCTTCGTTGCGGATATGCTCGGCCTCGCCAAGATTCCGCCGATGATTTCGCTGTCGGTCACGCTCGGCATCCTCGCGGTCGGCATACTGGGCTCCCTTTGGAAGACCCGAAACATCAAGATGGAGGCGTGAGTGCCCAGTGGGGCGGCGGCCCGTTCGCTCGACCGGACACGTTCGACAAGAAGAAGCAGACGGCTGACTAGCTGAGGGGCCGCGCCCTCGCGCGGGCGGCCCCATTTTGTATGTCAAAGGGTCGGGCGCGGGCCGACAACGCGATCGTGGACGAACGTGCCCCCACAATCGCAGACCACAGGTGTGTCACCGATCGACGTTAGCTCTTCATTCGCCCCTGCTGGTTCCTGTCACCGGGGGGCATTCCGGTGGTTGCCACTCTCGCCTCATCCTGCGAAGCTGGCCAGGATCGCAGCAGAATGACAACCTAGCAGACTTGGCGCCACGCGACCGAACCGCAACCAGCAGGCTATGCCCGGCCCGATAGAGACAAATGAGGTCAGTGCCGCAGTAGCCAGGCCGAGGCCTCTTGGCTTTCGCTCGCCTTGGCTGGAGCAACTCGACGACACGATCCCGCCTTCCCCTCTCCGCCGCAATGTCGCAGCTGACGTCGCGATTGTCGGGGCAGGCATAGCCGGCATCGCGACCGCGTTCTTCTTGCTGCGAGACACGCAGGCAACTGTTGTGCTCGTGGAACGCGGACGGGCGGGCCGCGGAGCCAGTGGCCGAAATGCCGGTCAGCTGGTGACGTATTTTGAGCGCCCCTTGTGTGACCTGGTCGATGCCTTTGGTTTCGACATGGCAACGAGGGGACAGGCTGAGGTCGAAGCTGCATGGGGCCTGCTTGACGAAATGCTTGCCTCAACCGGCGCTGCGGTACCGGTTGAGCGCCTGGTCGGTGCCATGGGAATGTTCAGCCTCAATCATCTGCTCGTTCATCTCAGGAACGTCCGGATACGAAACCAGTCGGGCCTTGACCGCGAGACCGTCGAAATCTCGGAACAGGCAAGCTTTCTTGGGCGCATCCCCGAGCAGTTTCGCGATCTCTATACCATCGTGTCGCAGGCCCGGATTCGCGAATGCCTGGAGATCGACACTGACGACTACGTCGCTGTGCTTCTCAACAGGAAGGGCTGCGCGAACAGCGCCCTGCTTTGTCAGGAGCTGCTGGCCCACATGATCCGGCACTACCCGGACAGGTTCGTCTTTGCGGACCAGTCGACTGCGGAGCACATTGTCCTCGGGCAGGCAGACGCTCGCCTCGCGGTTGGCCGACACTTCATTGCCGCCTCTCGTGTGGTTCTTTGCACGAATGGCTTCAATCACCACACGATCGACAACCAGGTGGGCGGAATTTTACCGCAGAGGCTGGAGAGCAAGATCCATCCCAGGATCGGCTACATGGCGGGCTTTGTCTCATCGCCCGGAGCACCGGCCACCGCCACGAGCTACATCAACAACGAAGAGATTGGCGGCAAGAAGCCATACTACTACCTGACCCGCCGTTCCTATGCCCGCAGCGGCGAAGTGGTGACCCTGACATGCCTCGGAGGGCCCGAGGCAGTGGTCATGGATACCGCGGCCTATGATGAAAACGCCGACGTGCCGCGCGAGATCGCCCAGGTCTTCGACGCACAAGTGCGGCCCCTTGCCGCCTCGAGCCGTCCTGCCGGCCTCGACTATGATTATACGTGGCACGGGCTCATGGCCTACACCGACAACAAGATCCGCCTTGTCGGCTTTGAACCTCGCAATCCAGTTCTGATGTACAATCTGGGATGCAACGGCGTGGGCTTCCTGCCCTCGATCGCCGGGGGCCTCCGGATCGCGAAGCTTCATTCCGGGCACACGCTTCAGCCGAGCATATTTGACCCTAGCTGACGACGGCAACCCCAAGGGCAGACCCTCGTAAACGCGACCGCCAGGCCCATATCTCCGCGCGGTTTTCCCATCCCGCCTCGCAGAGTGTGCAGCTTGGATTGTTTCCAGGCTGACGGGGCCCTCTGGCCTTCTTGAGAGCAGGATGCACAAGAACGCAGTTCAATCCGCATCCGTACTCAGTTTGTGCGCCGACCTCGCCTTTCCATCTCGCGTCGTCGCCATCACTCGGGGCGTCGCCTCACAGCCGCCGTTGCCGCTCGCTCCATCTTGCGCCATAGTTGGCTCTTCGGTGACATGAAACGGGGGAAATCATGTTTTCGGGGAGCAGATGGACAGGCGTGGCGGCGTGCATCGCCCTCGCTGTTGGGCTTCAGACGACGGCGATCCGAGCTGACGATTTTTCGGGGACCGCGCTGACGATGGGGGTCTATGAGTGTCACGATCAGATGGCCAACATTGATACGGTCATGATGTTCGGCCTGATCGACGCCACAAGCTACAAGAAATACGACGGTGACGTTGGCGGCTACGCCTTTGATCGGGAGAGTGGCATAATCCAGATCGGATTGCAGACCGGTGCTCCGGCGCGTTTCGTCCGCATCGGAGCAACGGCCTTTCGTGCACTCAACGAGGATGGCACGCTTGCAGGTTTTGTCTGCCCACTAAATCCCGCGAAGGACCCGAACTCGCCACCTTGGTAGGACCGGAAGACACGTCGCGACGGCAGTAAACCAGCGGTTGGCGGTAGCCCTTAGTTGCACTTCCGTATCCAGTTCGTGCGTCGTCTTCACGTTCCCACCGAGTGTCGTTGCCATATTCGGTGGTGTCGAATGGACTTTGCGCTGATCCGAACGAGGGCATGAAATGTGCCCCCACGCTTGGCTAGGCCGTCCTCAATATGGATCAATTCTGCCATCGGCGTTGCAGAGGTTTTGCCTAGGTTTGCAGCCTCAAATCACGTTTGCACATGTTTTGCTTGGGCGCGGCCAGAACTATCAACCCTTGATATTGCTACGGTTCAAAATGATCCGTGGCAGTGCTTGAACTTCTTGCCTGAGCCGCAGGGGCAGGGGGCATTGCGCGACACGCCGACCAGCAGGGCCGGGTCGATCGGCCGGAGCCGCGGATCGGCTTCGGCGACGTCGCCGCCGAGGCCCGCCAGCGGTCCGGCGGCCGCGAGGGCGCCGCCAATGGTGCCGCTGAAGTCGCTGACCGCGTCGTTCTCGCCACTGGTCGGATCGATGTGGATCTCGCTCATCTGGCCAAGGTCGAACACTGGCGGCGGCTCAGGCTGGCGCATCTGGATCTCGACGTGGCTGAGCTGGGTGATCACCATCTCGCGCATGTCGGTCAGGAGCTTCTGGAACAGCTCGTAGGCTTCCTGCTTGTACTCGTTCAGCGGGTCGCGCTGCGCGAGGCCGCGCCAGCCGACGACCTTGCTGAGGTGATCGAGCGTCACCAGATGCTCGCGCCAGAGCTGGTCGATCGACTGCAGCAGCAGCGACTTTTCCACCTGCCGCATGATATCGGGCGTGTACTTGGCGACCTTCGCCGCCGCAGCTTCGTCGGCGGCTTTGACCAGGCGCTCGCGCACCTGCTCGACGTCGATGCCTTCTTCCTCGGGCCAGTGCTTGGTCTCGATCTCGAGGTTGAGGAACTGCTTCAGCTCGGCGTCGAGCTCGTCCATCCTCCACTGCTCAGGATAGCTGCGCTCGGGAATGGCGCGGTGGACGATCGCATCGACCACATCGTGGCGCATGTCGGCGATGGTCTCTTCGACATCGTCGGTGTCCATCAGCTCGAGGCGCTGCTCGAAGATGACCTTGCGCTGGTCATTCATGACGTCGTCGTATTTGAGGATGTTCTTGCGGATGTCGAAGTTGCGCGCTTCGACGCGGCCCTGGGCGCGCTCGATCGCCTTGGTCACCCAGGGGTGGGTGATCGACTCGCCCTGCTCCAGACCAAGCTTGCCCAGCATCGAATCCATCGATTCGACCGGGAAGATGCGCATCAAATCGTCCTGCAGCGACAGATAGAACTTCGAATGGCCCGGATCCCCCTGGCGACCGGAACGGCCGCGCAGCTGGTTGTCGATACGGCGGCTCTCGTGCCGCTCGGTGCCGATCACCATGAGACCGCCTGCGGCCAGCGCCTTGGCCTTGTCGACGGCGATCTGTTCCTTGATCTGGGCGATCTTGGCATCGCGTGCGGCGCCCTCGAGACCGACGGTCTCCTTTTCGATGCGCATGTCGAGATTGCCGCCGAGCTGGATGTCGGTGCCGCGGCCGGCCATGTTGGTGGCGATGGTCACTGCGCCGGGTACACCCGCGTCGGCGATGATCGCGGCTTCCTGCTCGTGATAGCGGGCGTTCAGCACCTGCATGTTGCCGATGCCCTTTTTCTTCAGCAGCTCGGCGAGCATTTCGGACTTTTCGATCGAGGTCGTGCCCACCAGCACCGGCTGGCCGCGCGACTGGCACTCGATGATGATGTTGGTGATCTCGTTGAACTTTTCCTCCGCGGTGCGGAAGATCGCGTCGTCATCGTCCTTGCGCAGCACCTTGACGTTTGTCGGCACGGTGACGACGTCGAGATTGTAGATGTTGGCGAATTCCTCGGCCTCGGTCGCGGCCGTACCGGTCATGCCGGCGAGCTTCTTGTAGAGGCGGAAATAGTTCTGGAAGGTGATCGAGGCGAGCGTCTGGTTCTCAGGCTGGATTTTGACCCGCTCCTTGGCCTCGAGTGCCTGGTGCAGGCCTTCCGAATAGCGGCGGCCCGGCATCATGCGGCCGGTGAACTCGTCGATGATCACCACTTCGTCGTTGCGGACGATGTAGTCCTTGTCCTTGTTGAACATCTTGTGGGCCCGCAGCGCCGAGTTGGCGTGGTGCACGAGGTTGACGTTCTCGATATCGTAGAGGCTCTCGGACTTCATCAGGTCGGCCTGACGGAACAGCTCTTCAAGCTTTTCCGTGCCGCTTTCGGTGAACACGACCGAGCGCTGCTTTTCGTCGTGGTCGAAATCGTCGCCGGTGATCTGCTTCATGATCTCGTCGACCTTGAGATAGAGGTCGGAGCGGTCTTCGGTCGGGCCGGAGATGATCAGCGGGGTGCGCGCTTCGTCGACGAGGATCGAGTCCACTTCGTCGACGATCGCGTAGGCATGGCCGCGCTGCGCCATCTGGGCGCGCGTGTACTTCATGTTGTCGCGGAGATAATCGAAGCCGAATTCGTTGTTGGTGCCGTAGGTGACGTCGGCGGCGTAAGAGGCCTTGCGCTCGGTGTCGTCGAGGCCGTGGACGATGATGCCGGTGGTGAGCCCGAGGAAATTGTAGATCTGGCCCATCCACTGGCTGTCGCGGCGCGCCAGATAGTCGTTGACGGTAACGACGTGGACGCCGTTGCCGCTCAGCGCGTTGAGATAGACCGGCAGCGTCGCCACCAGCGTCTTGCCCTCACCGGTGCGCATCTCGGCGATGGCGCGCTCGTTCAGCACCATGCCGCCGATCAGCTGCACGTCGAAGTGCCGCATGCCCAGCACACGTTTGCTCGCCTCGCGCACCACGGCGAAGGCCGGCACCAGCAGGTCCTCGACCTTGGTGCCATTGGCGATCTGCGCCCGGAATTCAGCGGTCTTGGCCTGCAGTTCGGCATCGGTCAGCTTCGCCATCGCCGGTTCCAGCGCATTGATGGCATCGACCTTGGGCTGGTACTTCTTGACCTGTCGGTCGTTGGCGGAGCCGAAGATCGCCTTGGCGATACTGGCGAAAACCATGGCGCATTCCTTGTCTTGATGGCGCCTCAATCGGGCGCGGTCGGCGGTTGTCTTCCCAAGACCCCGAGGGGCCGAAAACCGCCGCTTTTCGGGCGTTTGCAGGCGTCGGCGTATGTAAGAGCGGGGGGGTCTATTGTCAACGGAGGCGAAATCGGCCAAACCACCGCCCGCGCGCCGACGAGGGCCTGGCGACGCTCCACGGAGCCAATATTCTCATGACGTCCAACACTCTGCCGGGCAAGCGCTCGAGCCTCCTCAAATTTCCGGCAATTGCCTTTCTGGCGTTGACGCTTGGCGGTTTGCCACTGGCGGCCAGCGCGCAAACCGCGCCCGCCGCGCCCAAGCCCGACGCGGTCGTGGCGACCGTCGGCGGTGAGCAGATCACCGAAGCCGACCTGGCGTTTGCCGCCGAAGACCTCGGCCAGGACCTGCAGAACGTACCGCAGGACCAGGTCCGCGCGGTGCTGCTGGCCCAGATGATCGACCTCAAGCTGATGGCCGAAGCCGGCCACGGCGCCAAGCTCGAGGACACCGACCTCTACAAGCTGCGCCTCAAGTACCTGACCGACCGGGCGCTGCGCCGCGCCTACACCAAGCAGGCCGTCAGCGACAAGATCACGCCAGAGGAGATCAAGGCCGCCTATGACAAGCAGGTCGCAACGATCCCCGACGAGGAGGAGGTCCACGCCCGGCACATCCTCGTGACCACTGAGGATGATGCCAAGGCGATCAAGGCGCAGCTCGATGGCGGGGCCGATTTCGCGACGCTCGCCAAGGAGAAATCGATCGAACCCGGCGCCAAGGACTCCGGCGGCGACCTCGGCTACTTCAAGGCCGCGCAGATGGTAAAGCCGTTTGCAGACGCGGCGTTCGCGATGAAGGTCGGCGAGGTTTCGCAGCCGGTCCAGACGCAGTTCGGCTGGCACATCATCAAGGTCGAGGATCGCCGCAAGGCCGCAAAGCCGACGCTCGAGCAGCTGACACCGCAGCTTGGCCAGCAGCTCTATGTCGCAAAATACCGCGCCCTGTTTGATCAGCTGCGCACAGCGTCCAAGATCGACATCCCCGACGCCGCCCTCAAAGCGGCCGTCGAGGCGCAACTCGGTCCGAACCAGTAAGGGGCCTGCGCTTCTGATGATTTGGCGGGGCCGGGGTTAGTCCCGGCCCCCGCCTTTTTCTTGACGCCTGTGTCCCGCGGCCGCGCTCCGGGTGTGTGGCTACCCATTTAGTGCCGCCGAACACTAAATTCGTGCTATATCGCACCCAGTTGCATCGGACCTCGAAATACCTTCATGTGCGGAACCATCATGATTCCCCATGTACGCGGCTCCGCGTTCCTCTGCTGACACGGAACACCATGCCCACCGGCCAGTTCAAGACGGCCCAGGCCGTCGACCAGACGGTTGTTCGAAAAGCCAACGAACGCGCCGTGCTGACTCACATCGCGCTCCATTCGGGTGCTTCGGCCGCCGACATCGCCAAGGCCGTCGGTCTTGGCCCGCAGACGGTTGGCAAGATCGTCGCCGATCTCCTTGAGCGGGGCATGATCGAGCGGGGCGAGGTGTCTCGCGGTCATCGCGGCAAACCGGCGACGCCGCTCTCCATCGCCAGCACGGCCGCCTATTCGATCGGCTGCGAAATCGGCTGGCGACACTGCGAATTGGTCCTGCTCAATATCCAGGGCGAAGTGCTGGGGCAGCATCGCTGGGAGACGGACCGGTTCGAGCCGTCCCGACTGCTGCGCGAGATCGTGTCGGTCGTTGACCTGCTCCGGCGCGTCTTGCCCAAGGAAAAGCAGCGCGCCCTGACGGGCTTTTCGTTGGCGCTACCTGCAGATTTTGCGGTGCATATCGAGGCGATGGGGGGCAGCGCCTCGGACGCGGCCGCCTGGGCCGATCTCGACCTGGGGGAGCAGATTGCCCAAGCGATTGACCTGCCGGTGACGACCCTGAGCGACGGCGCGGCCGCCTGCTGGGCGCAATTGGCGGCTTTCCCGCGGCCTCGGCCGGACAATTTCTGTTTCATCCGCGTGTCGGATTTCATCGCCATAGGGTTCATCGTCAACAGCCGGCTGTGGGATCCCGCGGATCGCGAGATCGGCCTCAGAACCCGACATCCCGCGGTGGCGCCGCTATCCATCGAGCAGGTGGGCGGAGTGTTCGGCCTGCACTCGAAGCTCATATCGGCGGGGCTGGCGACCGGTGACCGGCGTGTCTCCGACGAGCGCTCCTGGGACTGGTTCGAGCCGATCCTCTCCGACTGGCTCGACAGCGCAACAGCGGCAGTCGCGAGCGTCATCCAGAGCACCGCCGCGACGACCGGGATTACCGACTTCGTCATCGACGGCGTGATGCCGGCCGCGGTGTTGGAGCGCTACGTCGCCGGTACGCGCCAACAGCTGGCGTCGCTGCCAACGCCGTCGCTGCGACCGATCTCGGTCCGGCCCGGCACGGTCGGCACGTCCGGCGCGGCACGGGGCGCGGCACTCAAGGACCTGTTCAGGCGGTATTATTCCGGCGAGTGGGAGCACTTCTGATTGGCTCTGCGGGCGCTTCGGCGCCTCGCGATCAGGCTGGACCGGCTTCGCAAGGAAACAAGGCGCCCAGATTGGGGATGCCGATCAGCCGCTCCTCGTTCTTGACGAGGGCCGAGACGGCCCCGTTCGCCTGTTGGGCATTGCCGGCCGGCAGCGGAGGCCCGCCGTCAAGGGAGTGGCGGCCCATTGTGCTGCGGGCCGGGGTGCCCCTCAGCCTGGGAATGTCGCCGGGCCGCCACCTCGCGACCATGCGCTTCTCGTCGAGTGGTGTCACACCGGCACAAGTACTTGCGGCCGTTCCCAGCGTGAAACGATACCACCTAAGACCGAAAGCAGACCATTTACAGCCAGCGTACGATTTGGCACAAAACACCCGCCCCGCGCGGGCACGGCCTGGGAATGCCGCTGGCGGGTCGTTTGTCATGAACTGACCCGCCTCGCGCATCCCCAAGAGGCCCTGCCTCGTCTTGCACCTGCCATCAACATCAGGCATTTGGGACCAAACCCGCGAAGGCACCCCGCATGGCCCATTCCGTCTCCCCGCTTGCCCCCAAGACCTACCCCGAGCTGCCGCAGATCGCCGGCGTCCGCTTCGCCACGGCCGAAGCCGGGATCAAGTACAAGAACCGCACCGACGTGCTGCTGGCGGCGTTTGACGAGGGCACGACGGTCGCCGGTGTGTTCACCACCTCCAAATGTCCCTCGGCGCCGGTCGACTGGTGCCGCGATCATTTGGGAACAGGCGTGGCGCGCGGCCTGTTGGTCAATTCCGGTAATGCCAACGCCTTTACCGGCATGAAGGGCCGCCACACCGTGCAGGTTTCGGCGGACCACGCGGCGCGGGCGCTGGGCGTCAAGCCGACCGAGATCTACCTCGCCTCGACCGGGGTGATCGGCGAGCCGCTCGATCCGCAGAAATTCGAGGCGGTCACCGCCGAGATGGCCGGGCGCCTCAATCCAGGCCCCTGGATGGACGCCGCCAAGGCGATCATGACGACCGACACCTATCCCAAGCTTGCGAGCGCCACCGTCGAGTTCGACGGCGTCAAGGTGTCGATCTCGGGCATCGCCAAGGGCTCGGGAATGATCGCCCCCGCCATGGCGACCATGCTGAGCTTCGTGTTCACCGACGCGCCGATTGCCGGCAACGTCCTGCAGGATCTGCTGCAGCCGCTGATCCAGGCGAGCTTCAATTCGGTCACCGTCGACAGCGATACCTCGACCTCCGACACCTGCCTGGTATTCGCCACCGGTAAGGCGCCGATCGCGCCCATCACGGCGGCGGACGATCCGCGCGCCGTTGCGTTTGCCGCGGCGCTCGGCGATGTGCTGCACGATCTGGCACTGCTGGTGGTGCGCGACGGCGAGGGGGCCACCAAGCAGGTGACCGTCGAGGTCG
>JANXSI010000565.1 GCA_025352765.1 Devosia sp.
ACCGGCGGCAATGCGCTGAAATTCTACTCCTCGGTCCGCCTCGACATCCGCCGCATCGGCGCGATCAAGGAGCGCGAGGAAGTCATCGGCAACCAGACGCGCGTCAAGGTGGTCAAGAACAAGCTGGCCCCGCCGTTCCGCCAGGTCGAGTTCGACATCATGTATGGCGAGGGCATCTCCAAGACTGGCGAACTGCTCGACCTCGGGGTCAAGGCTGGCGTCGTCGAAAAGTCCGGCGCCTGGTTCTCCTACGACAGCCAGCGCCTCGGCCAGGGCCGCGAGAATTCACGCCAGTTTCTCAAGGACAACCCGCACGTCGCCGACTCGATCGAAAAGGCCGTGCGCGAAAGCTCGGGGCTCCTCGGCGAAGTGCTGCTGGCCGGCCCCGAAGGCGACGAGGCCGCCGAAGAATAGGCCCAGGCTTACCCACGAATACGAATTGAGGTCGTCACGGTCCTCGGTCGAAGGCGACGGCTCGCACCGTCGCCTTCTTTGTTTTTTGCGCCAATCGACGGAGCCAACCCCTACGCGGACCTCGCAGTCAGCGTCCTCCCCAGCGCGCAACGCGGGGAGGTACCGCCAAAGGCGGGGGAGGGGGCGGCTGCGGTCGCCGCAACTCGGGAGACCTCATCTTGAGCCTGCCGGAGACCTCATCTTGAGGAAGACCTCATCTTGAGCTTGTCGAAGGACGAGGTCGGGAGCACTGGCCTCTCGGCTCCCGCCTCTCGTGGTTCGACAAGCTCACCATGAGGACCTCAGATTCCGCAGTCGTCTCCCTCCCCGCAAGGGGGAGGGAGACCAGATTATAGGCATCGCGTTCGGCTTAAGTGACACGCACCCGCCGCCAATTGCCTAGTTTCGCCAATCCCTTGCACGAAATCCGTACCAACTTATCGACGTCCCTTTGACCCGCCGTATACTCCTCCCATCCACTCGCTCTGAGCGAGGTCGCGACGAACGGCTGCGGGTGGACAGGTCGGGGCAAGGGTTTCGTGCCCTGCCAGGCTCGCAGCGGATCCGGCTCATGGTAACCCCATGCCCGCCCCCGTTCCAAAAGCCCCACCACTCCGAGGCGCGTCCGTCTCATTATATAGTCCCCCAGGGATGCATCGCGTCTCGGAGCGCTCTCCTAACCCACCGAAACCGGGTCGCCGGATGCCTTCGCTTGCGCTCCTGCTCCCATCTGCTGGACAGCAGCTAGAGCCCCGCGATAGAAGGCCTTTCCTGACGTTTTACGGCGGCGGCGAAGGCCCCGCCCTTTTGTTGTGACGAGACAGCCATGCAGAGCGTGAACGACATCCGGTCCTCCTTCCTCGAATTTTTCGAGAAGAACGGGCACACCGCCGTCGCCTCGTCGCCGCTGGTGCCGCGCAACGACCCCACGCTGATGTTCACCAATGCCGGCATGGTGCAGTTCAAGAACGTCTTCACCGGGCTCGAAAAGCGCGACTACATCCGCGCCACCACCTCGCAGAAATGCGTTCGGGCCGGCGGCAAGCACAATGATCTCGACAATGTCGGCTTCACGGCGCGCCACCACACCTTCTTCGAGATGCTCGGCAACTTCTCCTTTGGCGACTATTTCAAGGAGCACGCCATCGAGCTCGCCTGGAACCTCCTCACCAAGGAGTGGGGCCTGCCCAAGGACAAGCTGACCGCGACCATCTACGAGGACGACGACGAGGCGATGGCCCTGTGGAAGAAGATCGCGGGCCTGCCCGAGGATCGCATCGTCCGGCTCGGCGCCAAGTCGAACTTCTGGCAGATGGGCGACACCGGCCCCTGCGGCCCGTGTTCGGAAATCTTCTACGACCACGGCGACAAGTACTGGGGCGGCCCCCCGGGCTCGCCCGAGGAAGACGGCGATCGCTTCGTCGAGATCTGGAACCTCGTGTTCATGCAGTACGAGCAGGCGCCCGACGGCAGCCGCACCGGCCTGCCAAAACCCTCGATCGACACCGGCTCGGGGCTCGAGCGCGTCGCCGCGGTGATGCAGGGCACCAATAACAATTACGAGATCGACCTGTTCCGCTCGCTGATCGCCGGCGCCCAGCAGGCGATTGGCTTCAATGGCGATCCGAGCACAGCGAGCCTGCGCGTCATCGCCGACCATCTGCGCGCCATGAGCTTCCTCATCGCCGAGGGCGTGCTGCCCTCGAACGAAGGCCGCGGCTACGTGCTGCGCCGCATCATGCGCCGCGCCATGCGGCACGCGACACTGCTCGGCGCCACCGAGCCCGTGATCTTCAAGATCGTGCCGACCCTGGTCAAGGAAATGGGCCAGGCCTATCCCGAGCTGGTGCGTGGCGAGGCCATGATCGAGGAGACGGTGCGGCTCGAGGAGCATCGGTTCCTCAAGACCCTGAGCCGCGGCCTCGTCATTCTCGACGAAGCCACCGCCACACTGGGCGAAGGCGACATGCTTGAAGGCGTCACCGCCTTCAAGCTCTACGACACCTACGGCTTCCCGCTCGATCTGACGCAGGATGCGCTGCGCACCCGCGGCATCAACGTCGACCTCTCCGGCTTCGAAGACGCCATGGCCAAACAGCGCGCCGAGGCGCGCAAGAGTTGGGCCGGCTCCGGCGAAGCAGGCGAAGACAAGGTCTGGTACGCCGTCGCCGACGCGGTCGGCCCGACCGAGTTCCTCGGCTATGAAACCGAGTCCGCCGAGGGCGTTGTCACGGCCCTGGTCAAGGCCGGCCAGCAGGTCGAGCAGCTCGGCGCGGGCGAGGAGGGCTTCGTCGTCCTCAACCAGACGCCGTTCTACGGCGAGAGCGGCGGCCAGGTCGGCGATACCGGCACGCTCAGTGGTGAAGGCGTTACGGCGACCGTGGCCGACACCGTCAAGAACCAGGGCGTTTTCGGCCACAAGGTCAAGGTGACCGCCGGCACCCTGAAGAAGGGCACGCCGCTTAGCCTTGTCGTCGATCATGCGCGCCGTTCGGCGATCCGCGCCAACCATTCGGCCACGCACCTTCTTCACGAGGCGCTGCGCCTAGTGCTTGGCGATCATGTGGCGCAGCGCGGCTCGCTGGTCTCGCCCGACCGGCTGCGCTTCGATTTCGTCCACACCAAGCCTCTGACCCCGCAGGAGATCGCCGAGGTCGAGGACATCGCCAACGATATCGTGCTGGGCAATGCCCCGGTCGAGACCCGCCTGATGGGCGTCGAGGACGCCAAGCAGTCGGGGGCCCGCGCGCTGTTCGGCGAAAAATACGGCGACGAGGTCCGCGTCGTCTCGATGGGCGATCCGACGGGCAATGCGCTCGGCTGGTCAGTCGAGCTCTGCGGCGGCACCCATGTCCGCCGCACCGGCGACATCGGGCTGATCTCGGTCGTTGGCGAAAGCGCCGTCGGCTCGGGCGTCCGCCGCATCGAGGCGCTGACGGCGAAAACCGCGCGGCATCACGCCCGCACCAACACCAACCTCGTGCAGACCGCGGCCGATGTGCTCCACACCGGCCCGCAGGAGATCCTCAATCGCATCGAGGCGCTGCAGGACAATCTCAAGAAGTCCGAGCGGGCGCTGTCGGAAGCGCAAAAGAAGATCGCGCTTGGCGGAGCCGGT
>JANXSI010000490.1 GCA_025352765.1 Devosia sp.
AACCACGCCCGCGACCTGAGCTTGGTGCTGGCCCGGCTATTCCCCTCGGTAGTCATTGTGTGCCTCGATTGAATCTCACTGGGTGAACCCATAGCCCATCTGCGACAGGATGGAGAGACCAATCATACACTCTGACGTCCAGTTTTTACGCTTTCCGTCGCGTCGTACTGCCCCGCGCCATCAGCCGCAGCGGAACCTGTATGATACGTTCGGCCTCAGGATCGCCATTGAGCCGCCGCTGCAGCTGTTTTCCCGCGGTTTCGCCGATGCGGTAGGGCGCCATGTGCACGGTCGTCAGCTGCGGCATGGTGTGGGCGGCAAAGAACAGGTCGCCGTAGCCGGCGATGGCGATTTGATCCGGTACCGACATGCCGCGCTGCTGCGCCCTGACCAGCGCGCCCACGGCCATGACGTCGGTGCCGAATACCATCACGTCGCAATCCGGGAGCTGCTCAAGGATGCGATCGAAGACGGCGATACCATCGGCCATTTCCGTCGTCCCCTCCATCGGCAGCAGCAACGCCAGATCTTGGCCGTGGCCGGCCAGCGCCTCGCGCAGCCCTTCAATGCGGGGAAGTGATCGGCTGATGGTATGGCCCGCATAGGCGATCCGCCTGTACCCCTCTGCCACCAGATGTTCACCAATCAGTCGCCCGCCTTCGCGGGCGGGCGACATGACCAGCATGTCGATGGGGTCTGGCACTTCACCCCAAAGTTCCATCACCGGGATTGCCAGCGACTTTAGGAACGACACGGCCACGGGATTGCGCACGATCCCGCTGAACACGACCGCCGCCGGCCTGAAGGGGAGCATGCTGCGCAACAGCTCGACGTCGATATCCTCGGCATAGCCGGTCTGGGCGAACATCAGATGGTAGCGGCTGCCCTTGAAGGCATCGATGAGCCCTTGCGTGGCTGCGGCGTAGTGCAGGTTCTGGAGGCTCGCCACGAATACCGTAACGAATGCCGACTGGCCCGAGCGTAGACTCGAAGCGATTGAATTGATCTGGTAGCCGGTTTCGGCCACGGCCTCGAGGACACGGTCGAGCGTCGCCTGCTTGACCTTTTCCGGAGTTCGTAGCGCCCGCGAGACGGTAATGGGAGAGACCCCGGCCACACGGGCCACATCCTCGACACGGATCGGCCGCTCCCGATCCGTGGGCCCACTGGATTGGCTCAAAATGCACGCCCCCCGAAATATGACGGTCAGTATGAACAACTTTCACTGACTGAAATAAAGGCAGCTTGCACAAAAAGCCATTCGGCATTGCGCAGATGCCCCAAGGAGAGTTCAGCGACCGCCGTCACAGTTAGTGACCGTGGAAGCCTTGAATTCTCTCAAGCGCCGTGGGCAAATTCGGGTCTACTGGACGGAACCACCATGCGCCATTTGTTTGCAGCGACAGCCGCTTTGCTTGCTATCGTTTCGTGCGGTATCGCACCAAGCCTGGCGCTGTGCACGCTGTGCACCGCGACGGTTCGGCTCGATGCGGACCTCGCGGCCTGTCTGGTCGAGAAGGCAGCAACACTGTCGGCAGGCCTGACCGGCAGCAGCAAGCTGATGGTGGTCGATCTCAAGGACTGCGCCTCGCGCGGCGCCCTGCCGACCGGCCAGTCGGCGGAGGTCAAGCTGGACAAGACCTTTGCGGTGGATGCCGACAGCCTCAAATGTCTTCTCGATCAGGTGGCCGCGATCGACGAGGCGGCGATGACGCCCAGCCACGTCTTCGATCTGACGCGCGATTGCCCGGCCTGAGGGTCCGGGGGGGCGAGTCATTCCCGGGTTGGCTCGTCCGCCGAAACCAGACCCGAACGGCTGCGGTACATGTCGATGCCCGATTCGGTGATCTCGAGCAGCAGCAGATGCAGCGTCTCGCTGATATCGGCGAGTTCTCGCGCGGCGTGTGGGCCGGCGTCCGCCAGTTCCACCCAGCCATCCTTGAAGCCGGCGATCTCGGCGTAGATTTCGTCGGCCGTACGTTCGAGCCCCACGAGGCTTTCGGTGTCGGCCGGACGACCGGCACGCGAGG
>JANXSI010000572.1 GCA_025352765.1 Devosia sp.
GGCATCCGCCGCTACGCCTCGTCGGACCTGGTGATGGACGGAACGCTGACCCGCGTGGCGCTCGACGTCAGTGGCCGGCCGTTCCTCGTGTGGAAGGTGGCGTTCACCGCCGACAAGGTCGGCGAGATGGACACAGAGCTCTTTCGTGAGTGGTTCCAGGCGTTTGCGATGAACGCCGGGATCACGCTGCACGTCGAAAACGGCTATGGCGACAACAACCACCACATCGCCGAATCGGCCTTCAAGGCTCTGGCGCGAGCGCTCCGCGCCGCTGTGGAGATCGATCCGAGGGCCAGCAACGTCATTCCCTCGACCAAGGGAACGCTCTAGCCCCGGAGAGTCGGCGCCGCTCAGGCGGTGCCGTGCGTCAGCCCGATGATGATCCCGGTGCCCAGCCACAGCAGGGCCACGGCGATCAGGACCAGCGCCAGATAGCCGATGAAAATGCCCTGCGTCGGCTTTTCCCGGACGGTGCCGTCGGCGTGCTGGTTGCTGCGGTCGCTCATCGTCTTCTCTCCGTGCCGCCCTCAAGATACCCTGCCGCTTCCCTGCGGATGGGTTTTGTTTTAAGGCGGGTGCCATGACCGTCTACTCTATCTTCGAAAAACCGCAAGGGAAGGTGGCAAAGGATCGCGCTGCGCGCTTCGCCGCGCCCGTGGCTGTGCCCGAAAAATTCTCCTGGCTGGCCGCGTTCCTGCCGCCGATGTTTGCCCTGCTCAATGGCTTGTGGCTGGTCCTGGTGTTCTGGATCGCCCTGGTTCTCGGCCTTGCCTATGTCAGCCGGGTGATCGGTGACGACGCGGCGACGGCCCTCTATCTCCTCGTGGCGGTGTTCATGGGCTTTGAAGCCCCGGCGTTCCGCCGCGACGCCCTCGTGGCCGGCGGCTATGTCTGGCGCGGCGACATGGTGGCGGGCACCGACGATCTCGCTTTGCGCGACTATCTCCTTGGCACCGCGGCGCGGGGCCAATGACCGCTTCCGTCGCGATCATCGACTACGGCTCGGGCAACCTCCGCTCGGCGGCCAAAGCCTTCGAGCGCTCGGTGCGGGCGCTCAGGGCCGAAACCGACGTCGTCGTCACCTCCGATCCCGAGATCGTTCGCCGCGCCGACCGCATCGTGCTGCCCGGCGTCGGCGCCTTCGCCGACTGCATGGCCGGGCTCAATGCCGTCAAGGGCATGCGCGAGGCGATGAGCGAGCGCGTCATCGATGGCGGCGTGCCGTTCCTCGGCATCTGCGTCGGCATGCAGCTGATGGCGACCGAGGGCCGCGAAAAGGGCGTCTGGCCGGGTCTCAACTGGATTCTCGGCCCGGTGGTGCGGCTCGAGCCGCGCGGCGGCCTCAAGGTGCCGCATATGGGCTGGAATACGCTCAAATTCACCAACCCGCATCCGCTGCTCGCCAACATTCCGGACGGTGATGCGGGGCTGCATGCCTATTTCGTCCACTCCTATCATCTCGCGACAACCGACGACCGCGAGCTGTTCGCCACCGCCGATTATGGCCAGCAGGTCACGGCCTGCGTCGGCCGCGACAACATGTTCGGAACGCAGTTCCACCCGGAAAAAAGCCAGACCCTGGGGCTGTCGCTGATCGAGAATTTCCTGGAGTGGAAACCGTGATCCTGTTTCCGGCGATCGACATCAAGGGCGGGCAAGCCGTGCGCCTGAAGCTCGGCGAAATGGCCGAGGCCACCGTGTTCAACGCCGACCCCTCGGCGCAAGCGGCAATCTTCGAGGGGCAGGGCTTTGCCTACCTCCACGTCGTCGATCTCGATGGCGCCTTTGCCGGTGAAAGCCGCAACGGCGCTGCCGTCGAAGCGATCCTCAAGACCGTCAAGATGCCGGTGCAGCTGGGCGGCGGCATCCGCACCCTCGCCCAGGTCGAAGCCTGGCTCGAAAAGGGTCTCAGCCGCGTCATCCTCGGCACCATCGCGCTGCGCGATCCGGCGCTGGTACGGGCCGCGGCACAGCACTTCCCCGGCCAGGTTGCGGTCGGCATCGACGCCCGCGGCGGCAAGGTCGCGGTCGAAGGCTGGGCCGAAACTTCAGAGCTCGACGTGCTCGAGATGGCGAGGCGCTTCGAGGGCGCCGGCGTAGCCGCCATCATCTATACCGATATCGACCGCGACGGCGTTCTAGCCGGGATCAACTGGGAGGCGACGCTGGCGCTGGCGCGGGCGATCAGCATTCCAGTCATCGCCTCCGGCGGCCTCGCTTCGATGGCCGACATCGAGCGCTTGAGCCGGCCGGAATGCCAGATCCTCGAGGGCGCCATTTCGGGGCGCGCTCTCTATGACGGGCGGATCGACCCCGAAGCGGCCCTCGCTTTGCTGCGCGGCGTTCCGGCGTGAGCAACCCCGGCGACGGCGGCACGGCCCCGTTCCGCATGCGACCGTACTGGATCGGCCTTGTGGCGATCGTTGTGTTCACCCTTTGGCCGCTGCTCGCTGCCCAGCTTGGCCTTAGTCTGGCAGACCTTGGTCATTGCACACTGGTCGAGGCCGGGCCGACACCCTGCCCGCTGCCCGGTGGCGACTGGGGCGGCGCGTTCTACGGCCTCGCCGAAATGGGCGGTCTCTCGGTGTTCTCCGTTCCGGTCGGCATGACGCTGCTGTTTCTCTGGCTGCTCGCGGTGATCGTCGCCCGGCAGGCCGATGCCCGCCGCCGTACAGGCGCCCTCTCGACCACGGCCCTCGACATCAACTTAGCCTATTACGGGCTCGCGCTGCTCGGCATCGTCGGCCTCGGCTACGCGGTGCTCAAGGGCTGGCTGCCCGGACCGCTCTTGTTTGTGGTGCTGTTCGCGGCCATCTTCTGGTTGTTCTCTTTTGTGTTTGCGCTTATTTCGACCCTTCGACGCCTCCGGAACACGCCATGACGCTCAAGACCCGCATCATTCCCTGCCTCGACGTCAAGGATGGGCGCGTGGTCAAGGGCGTGCAGTTCGTCGATCTCATCGACGCCGGCGATCCGGTCGAGGCGGCAATGGCCTATGACGCCGCCGGTGCCGACGAACTCTGCTTTCTCGACATCACGGCGAGTTCGGAAAACCGAGACACCATCTTCGACGTCGTCGCCCGCACCGCCGAGCAGTGTTTCATGCCGGTCACGGTCGGTGGCGGCATCCGCACCGTCGAAGATATCAGGAAGCTCCTCCTGAGCGGCGCTGACAAGGTGTCGATCAATACCGCGGCGGTCAACGATCCCGACTTCGTCGCCCGCGCCGCCGACAAGTATGGCGACCAGTGTATCGTCGTTTCAGTCGATGCGCGGCGGCGGCAGACCGGCGGCGTCGGCGGCGCCAATCGCTCTGAATGGGAGATCTTCACCCATGGCGGTCGCAACCCCACCGGCCTCGATGCGGTCGAGTTCGCGGTGCGCTCGGTCGAGCGCGGCGCCGGCGAATTGCTGGTGACCTCGATGGATCGCGACGGCACCAAGAAAGGCTTCGACCTCGAGCTGACCCGCGCCATCGCCGATGCCGTGCACGTACCGGTGGTCGCCTCGGGCGGGGTCGGTTCGCTCGACGATCTGGTGGCCGGCGTCAAGGACGGCCACGCCAGCGCTGTGCTTGCTGCCTCGATCTTTCACTTCGGCACCTACACCATCACCGAGGCCAAGGCCTATCTGCAGGATCACGGCATTCCCATGAGGCTCGAATAAAATGGCGTTCTCGCTGGAAACGCTGGACGGACGAATTGCCGAGCGCGCGTCCGCTTCGCCTGATGAAAGCTACACGGCCAAGCTCGTTCGCGACGGCGTCGATCGCTGTGCCCGCAAGTTCGGCGAAGAAGCGGTCGAGGCCATCGTTGCCGCGGTCTCGCGCGACCACGCGGGACTGACCGCGGAAGCGGCAGACGTGCTGTACCATCTGCTGGTGCTGCTCAAGGCCGCGGATCTCCCGCTCGCGGCGGTTCTCGCGGAACTCGAGCGTCGCACAAATCAATCCGGCCTCGCCGAAAAAGCATCCAGAACCAGCTGATGGCGCGCAAGAAAGTCGAGTTCAATCCTTACCACCGCTTCAGCAAGGCGGAGTGGGCCCAGTATCGCGACAACGAGCCGATGACGCTGAGCGCCGCCGACATCGATCGATTGCGCGCGCTGACCGATCCGATCTCGCTGGTCGAGGCCGAAGAGATCTACCTGCCGCTCACCCGCCTGATTTCGTTCTATGTCGAGGCGGCGCAGGCCGTCCATCGGGTTTCGACCCGCTTCCTCGGCACCGAGGACCTCAAGGTTCCCTTCATCATCGGCGTCGCCGGATCCGTGGCGTCGGGCAAGTCGACGACCTCGCGCATTCTCCAGGCGCTGCTGCAGCGCTGGCGCACCTCGCCCAAAGTGGCGCTGATCACCACCGACGGGTTCCTCCTCCCCAATAAGGCGCTCGACGAACGCGGTATCGCCGACAAGAAGGGGTTTCCAGAAAGCTATGATCGTGGTGCGCTGATCGCTTTTTTGTCGGACCTCAAGTCCGGCAAACCGAGCGCCAAGGTGCCTGTCTACTCGCACCTCGTCTACGACGTCGTTCCAGAGCAGTTCGTGGCGATCGACAAGCCCGACATCCTGATCGTCGAGGGGCTCAACATCCTGCAGCCGGGCGAGCTCGACAAATCCGGCAGGCCGTTGCTGTTTGCCTCCGACTTCATCGACTTCTCGATCTATATCGATGCCGACGAAGCCGATCTGCGCGACTGGTTCATGGCGCGGTTCCGGGCGCTGCGCGAGACGGCCTTCACCGATCCCAAGAGTTTCTTCCACCGCTTCGCCGAAATGCCGGCCGACGAGGCCGAGGCCTTCGGGCTCTGGGCCTGGACGGCGATCAACCTGGTCAATCTGCGCGAGAATATCCTCCCGACCCGCAGCCGCGCCGACCTGATCCTCAAGAAGGCCGGCAACCACGCCGTGTCGGAAGTGGCGCTGCGGCGCGTCTAGACGTCGACCTTGTGCTCGCGGGCCAGCTCGCCGAGGTCGAGCAGCGGCCGTGCGCCGATATGCGAGATCACCTCGGAGGCCGCAAGGCACCCGGCCGAGAGCGCCGTCTTGAGGTCCCGACCCCGCGACAGCGCCAGCAGGAAGCCGGAGGCGAAGAGGTCGCCTGCCCCGGTCGCATCGACGACGTCGGCAACCGGATAGGCCGGTACCGTGATGATCTCGCCATTGCTGACCGCCATCGCGCCCTGCGCGCCCATGGTGATCGCCGCGAGCTTGCAGTCCTTGGCGATTGCCTGCACGGCGACATGGAGGCTGTCGGTCTGGTAGAGCGCCTTGGCCTCTTCGATATTGGCGAAGACGTAGTCGATGGTGCTGGACCGCATCAGCTCAAGGAACTCGTCGCGGTAGCGATTGACGCAGAACGGGTCGCTGAGCGTGAAGGCGGTGGCGCGCTGATGCTTGTGGGCAAAGTGCGCCGCCTCGACGAAGGCCTTCTTGGCCTCGGCAGGATCCCACAGATAGCCTTCCATATAGGTGATCGCGGCCCCGGCGATCTCTTCTTCCTTGATGTCGTTGATGGTGAGCTGCTGGCAGGCCCCCAGATAGGTGTTCATCGTCCGCTCACCGCCCGGCAGCACCAGGATCATCGAGCGTGCCGTCGCCGGCCCCTCATGCAGCCGGCTCACATGATAATGGACGCCGATCTGCCGCAGATCGTCGGCGAACACATCGCCCAGCGGATCGGCCGCCACTTTGCCGATGAAGGCGGCGCGGCCGCCGAAACTGGCAACGCCCGCGGCCGTGTTGGCCGAGCTGCCACCCGAAATCTGGCGCTTGTCTGCCGGCATCCGGTCGTAGAGGGTGGCGGAACGCTCGGCGTCGACCAGGTGCATGATGCCTTCGGCCATGCCCTCGCGGTCGAGGAACGCCTTGTCGATCGGTGCGATCACATCGACAATGGCGTTGCCGATGGTGAGCACGTCGAATTGGGTGTCAGCCATCAGCCGCCCTATCTGTTCCGGTTCGGGGGGAGATAGCGGGGATCGTCAGCGAGCGCAACGGCTTGCCGCCGTTGGGACCTGAGGGCAAGCTGCCGTTTCGAGCGACAGGAGCTGCGGATGACCGACCTGATCCTTGCCATTGCCCACCATCTGGCGGTGTTCACGCTGTTCGGCGTGCTGCTGGCCGAGATCGTGCTGCTGCGTCCGGGCATTGCCGGCGATCGGCTCCGGCAGATCGGCACGATCGATGCGATCTACGGCGCCGCCGCCGGACTGGTGCTCGTCATCGGCGTGCTGCGCGTGCTGTTGGGCGACAAGGGCGCCGACTACTACATGCACAACTGGGCCTTCTGGCTGAAGATGGCGGCGTTCGTCGTCGTCGGACTGCTGTCGGTGCCGCCGACGATCGCCATTCTGGGCTGGCGCCGCAAGCTTGCTGCCGATCCGGGTTTCGTGCCCGGAGCCGATATCGTCGCCCGGCTGCGGCTTTGCCTGACCGGCGAACTGGTCGCCTTTGCGTTCATTCCGGCGTTTGCCGCGGCGATGGCCCGCGGCTACGGCATCATGTGAGCGGCGCACCGTCCCAGTCCTTTGGGGGCGGGGTTTTCGGTTCGAACCGGCACCATTCGGCGATAATGCAGCGATAGCATTCGGGCTTTCGTGCCTTGCACACATAACGGCCGTGGAGGATCAGCCAGTGATGCGCCCGGTAGAGATAGGGCTCGGGGACGGCCTTCAGCAGCCCGAGTTCGACCGCGAGCGGATTGGCCCCGGGCGCAAGGCCGGTGCGGTTGGCAACGCGGAAGAGATGCGTGTCGACCGCGATCGTCGGCTGCCCGAACGCGATGTTGAGGACGACGTTCGCCGTCTTCCGTCCGACACCGGGCAAGGATTCGAGCGACTCACGATCGGCCGGCACCTCGCCGCCGAATTTCTCAACCAGGATCTGGCTGAGCGCGAAGACGTTCCGGGCCTTGGTGCGGAACAGCCCGATGGTCTTGACCAGGTCCTCGATCCGCTCAGGCCCGAGCTTGACCATCTTGGCCGGCGTATCGGCGAGCTTGAACAGCGCCGGCGTCGCTTTGTTGACCCCGGCATCGGTTGCCTGCGCCGAGAGCACCACCGCGACCAGCAGCGTGAAGGGGTTGGGAGCGACCAGCTCGCCCTTCGGTTCCGGATTGTTCTTTTCGAAGGCTGAAAAGATTGCCGCAATATCGTCGCGCGACAGCCGCTTTGTTGATCGTTTCTGCGGCGCTTTGGCCATTCTCAGGACTCCGATTCGCGGTCTATACTGATCCTTGATGTCGACCAAAACTCAAGCCAAGCCGATTTTTGCTGCGACGCTGACGCCGCACCGTTCGCTGACGCCCGCCGGCAAGCGCTGGGTGATCGGCCTTGTCGCGGCGCTGGCGCTGGTGCCCGGCGTGGTCTTCTATCTCGCCGGCGCCTGGCCAGTAGTCGGCTTCATGGGGCTCGACGTGCTCGCCATCTGGGCCGCGTTCACCGTCTCGATGCGGCGCGGCAAGCTGTCGGAGGAGTTGACGCTCTGGCCGACTTCGCTCGAACTCAAGAAGATCGACGCCAAGGGCAAGCAGGAGGTGCTGACCTTCGTGCCGCAGAGCGTCCGCTTCGTCATCGACCGCGACTACAATGAGCGGGTCAACGGCCTGTGGCTGAAGACCGAGACGAATCGGGTGGCGCTCGGCGCCTTCCTCAGCCCGGACGAGAAGCTAAGCCTTTCGAAAGTGTTCGGCACCGCGCTGCGCAAGGCGCGCCACTAGCGTCAAAACCGGGTCGTTCCGGCGCGGCCCGAGGGCTATGGTTTGACCATCATGACCCAGCACCAGACCCTGACCCCGACCGACGACTACGAGACCGTCCGCGTCGCCATCGCCTATCTCAGCGAAACCGGCGTCGAGGATGTCGACCTGTCGCGCTTTTCGCGCTCGCTCGGCCTCACCGAGCGGCAGCTGACCGAGCTGTTCCGCCGCTGGTGTGGGCTCAGTCCCAAGAGTTTTGCCCAGGCCGTGGCGCTCAATCACGCCAAGCAATTGCTGGCCGACAGGGCGAGCGTGCTGTCGACCACCTATGAGGTCGGCCTCAGCTCGACCTCGCGGCTGCACGATCTGTTCGTCACCTACGAGGCGATGCCGCCCGGCGCCTTCCGGCTCAAGGGCGAAGGCCTCGACATGGTCTGGGGC
>JANXSI010000584.1 GCA_025352765.1 Devosia sp.
GCGAGATCATGACGAGTGGTTGGTGCGGGGAAGTCGGGGCGGGGCAGCAGTCGTGCTGTTCCGAGGACCGGCGCGTTTCGGCTGGGACCTGGATTCAAACCGGGGTCACGCCGGCGGCAGGGAGAGGGATCGCCCCCGCTCTTAAACGAGGTTCCCCGCCGGCCATGGCGGGAACATCGGCCGCAGGCGCCAGAAGATCGGCTTGTTGGCCAGTAAGCGCGTCTTGTTCGAAAATCCGGCTGCGTTGGCGAGGCTCTGGCCTCACAAAAACGCGGACTACCCGCTCCGGGGACGGAGCCTCGCCACGCCGCTTCCAAGCGGCGAGACCACCTGAAACCCCCACCCGTCGGAGGGCCGATGGTCGCTTTCGCTCGCCCCTACGGCCGCCGCGCCACGAGATCGATCTCGACCAGCGCCCCGACCGCCAGCGCCGTCACCCCGACCGTGGTGCGCGCCGGCAGCTGACCGGCGACGAAAAAGCTCGGCCACAGCGCATTGAGCGCCGCATAGTCGCGGTTGAATTCGGTGAGATAGATGCGGGCCATCACCACGTGCTGGAGCCCGAGCCCGACACCCTCGAGCACGATCTTGAGGTTCTGCACCACCCGGCGCGTCTGCGCTTCGATGCCCTCCGGCAGCGGCGCATCCGGCGCCTCGGGGTCGGTGGGCATCTGCCCGGTGACGAAGACGAAGCCATCCGCCTCGACGGCGTGCGAGAACGGCGCCACCGGACGGGGGCCCGAGGCGATCATGTGGTGGAGTGGCAGGCTCATCTTCATCCCCGGTTTCACCGCCCCTTGCGGTCGGCGGGCGGCGCCCCCACACTTAACGGGCATGTGCGACATTCCACAAGTTTGCCTCCGCGGCGAAATGCTCTAGGAACGTCGCATCGAATATGTTTGCTGGCCGGCGACGTCGCTGTGGCCCGCTACGGCCAAGGAGACCGCATGTGGGCCTGCTGACTCAGATCACCACTTACCTCGAACAGATCCTCAACGGCATTGCCGGCAATCTCTGGCTCTCGGTGCTGTTTATCTTCCTCGTCTGCATCGGCGAAGCGGTGTTCATCGCGGGGCTGCTGGTCCCCTCGCTGCCCATCCTGCTGCTGACAGGCGGCCTGATCGCCGCGGGCAAGCTGCCCTTTTGGCCGATCTATTTTGCGGCCGTCCTCGGCGCGGTCATCGGCGACGCCATCTCCTACTGGATCGGCCACGCCTTCAAGCACACCATCAAGACGATCTGGCCGTTCCGGAACTATCTGCACCTGATCGAGCAAGGCGAGGTTTTCTTCCAAAAGCACGGCGGTGCTGCGATCTTCATCGGCCGCTTCATCACCGGCGTCAAAGCCGTGATTCCGGGCATCGCCGGCATGCTGGGGATGTCGTGGCGGCATTTCACCTTCATCAACATCATCTCGGCCTTCGTCTGGGCCGCGGCCCACATCCTGCCCGGCATGCTCTTGGGTGAGTACCTCAAATCGATCGGCCTCAGCCTCGAACTGGTGATTTTGGTGGGCAGCGTCGTGCTCGTCGCGCTGGCGATCCTCGTCCACTACTGGAAGCGCATCGTCCTGCTGTTCACGCCGTTCCTCGGCGATTTCGGCAAGTCGCTCGAGGCCCGGTGGAAAAAGCCCAAGCCGGTCAAGCCCGCGCCGCAGCCGGACACCACGGCCTCCTGAGTTCACGAACTCCTCACTGGACATGCGGCACGCCCGGCGCAAGACTTGGGCCCATGCGCCTGATGACCGCCCTGCTCCGCGCCCTGTTTGTGGTGTTCGCCCTAGCGCCGGCACCGCTGCTGGCCGCCGACTACGTCGACCGGGCCGCGCTCGACGAGCTGTTCGCGCAACTGCGCGTCGCCCAGACCGCCGGCGAAGCCAATGACCTGACCCAGCAGATCTGGTCGTACTGGCTGTCGCCCGACGACCCCGAACTCGCCGCCGTCATGCTCGACGCGCGCTCGGCAACCTCGATCGGCAACCTGCCCGGAGCCCTCGCCATCCTCAACGGCGTGGTTACGCGCTATCCCGACTATGCCGAGGGCTGGAACCAGCGCGCAACGCTCTACTACCTGATGGGCAACCTCGGCGCTTCGCTTGCCGACATCGACAAGGTGCTGGCGCTCGAGCCGCGCCATTTCGGCGCTCTCAGCGGCCGGGTGACGATCTATCTGAAGCAGGGCAAGCGCGCCGAGGCGCTGCGTGACATGATGACGGCGCTCGCCATCGACGCCTATCTCAGCCAGCGCGAGCTCTTCCCCGAACTCGCCCAGAACGTCACGCACGTATAGGACCGCCCCTATGGCCGACACTGAGGACTTCATCGTCGAGCGCGAGGACGCTCCCGGCCACGGTCGCTACGTCGTCCGCCTGCGCGACGGGCTCGAGGCCGAAATGACCTATCGCAAGCTCGGCAGCACGGTCATCGCCATCGACCACACCTATGTGCCGCCCGAATATCGCGGCAACAACATCGCCCAGAAACTGGTCGACCGCGGCATTGCCGACGCCCGCAGCGCCGGGATCAAGATCAAGCCGGAATGCAGCTATGTGGTGACGCAGTTCCGGCGTCACCCCGAATGGGCGGACCTCCTCGCCTAGTAAGTGGCGATGGCTTCGCCGTTCTCGGCCAAAAGATCGCGCAGATCGTCCCACGGGATCGTCACCGTGACCGCGCCGGCCGCGTAAGCCGCGACTTCATAGGGCTGGAACTGGATGACGAGGCCATCCTGCGAGAAGTCCCAGCGGCCGGGGTCGGCCGCCCAGGATGGAATGTCGGCCTCGGAATCGTTGAAGTAATTGTCGCCGAGCTGCGCCTTGGTCCGCTCGACCAGCAGCTTGCCGAGAACCTTCTCCCAGCCCTTCTTGGCGAAGATGTCGCTGGCCAGGAGGGGCCGTTTCTCGGCGATCAGGAAATGCGCCGTGCTGATTCCGTAATTGCCATGCGCCGCGCCGTGGCCGTACGAGTAGTTGGTCGTCGACAGCGTGATGCGGTACGCGGTGACCTTCTGCACCGTTGTCGTGACGTCGATATCCTCGGTGCTGTCGCCCGCGGCCAGCTGATCGGTTCCCTTGGCAAAGAGGTCCGCATTGCTGGCGCGCAGCTCTTCGGTCATGGCGTTGAACGCTGTAGCCAGCTCATCCGAACCGTCGATCTTGACGGTCGAGAAATGCTTGGTCGCGACCTTGTTGAAGCCGTTGCTGTTGGGGTCGGTGTCGGGTTCGACCAGATACTGCTCGGCCGGATAGAAACGGAAGCCGCCCTGCATGCGGCTCGCCTCGAGCGCGGTGGTGCGCTCCCGGAAAGCCCCGATCAGGCATTGCGTCTGCTCGTCGATATAGGTGCCCGCGATCGGATTGCCGTCGTCGGAGCAGACGCGCGCTGCGTAATCGAGCCAGGCGTGCTGCGCCGACTTGACGAGGCTTGCCGCCGGTTGCGACAGCCCGCCCAGCGCCGTCGCGTAGGCGACAGCCAGCGTATCGTCCGCCGCCGAGGCCTCCGGTGTGCTGCAGATAGCTGTTTCGAACGATGTCGCCGCCTTGGCGCAGTCGAAGCTGGCAGCCTCGGCCACCGGGACCAGAACAAGCAGCGCACAAAGCGCAAGGACGAAGCGGATCATGTGACTCTCCTGTTGCGCGAACGCTAGCCCATCGCTTGTGAACGGCCAATGACCGCCCGACGCACGCAATCTGCAGCGCATTTGCATCAAATTTGCCATTTGTTGACCATGCGCCGCATGCATGGCGCCGCTGAAGCAACTTTACCGTCCTGTCGCGCTTGTGTGGGGGCAATCAGGATCCCTCGCCATGCGCCTCTTTCAGGTACTTATCCTCCTCCTGCTGGTGACAAT
>JANXSI010000598.1 GCA_025352765.1 Devosia sp.
CCCAATTTCGCTCTCCGTCTGGTCGACGGGCCGATGCCCACATCAAGGCGACGCTACTCCCCAACGTTTTCATTAAGAGATCGTCAAGGTTAACAGTCTGCTAACGAATTGCGGGAAATAGTCGGCTCATCGATTTGGCCCCGGTCTCTTGGGCACAACCAGGCCTTTTACATGCTCGGCTTTCAACCCTACGAAACCTTCCAGCTCTTGCTTGAGACAGGGGGCATCGACCGCACCAACACGCTGCTGATTGCCGCGTGCGATGCCTATGCACGGCGCGGCCGAGCGATACCGCAGGAGACCGATCAGTTCCTTGCCCTTGTCAGCCGCCTGTTTCCGACTGCTGCGCCTTCGGCCCGCGTCAAGGCCGCGTCGGCTCTTGGTCGCTCAGAGAGTCTGTCTAGCGAGCTTGAAGATCTAGTGGTGACCAACATCGGTGACGATCTTGCCGAATTCCTGGTCAACGCGCCGCACCTTTCAGAAGGCACGATGCTCAAGGTCATCTCGAGCAATGACGTTCCGAGCGCCGCTGCCCTCGCGCGGCGCGGTGATCTCACGAATGTCGTTCTGGCCAAGTTGTTCCAGCTCAACAGCCGCAAAGTCTACCGCGCACTTGCCACCAACACCACGATTGCCCCGCGCGGTCCCTACCTGGCGGCACTCGCCCGCTCGGCGCAAATGGATCACCAGGTCGCCTGGTCGCTCGCGGCGCGCGAAGATTTCGATACTGCGCTGCTGGCACCCGCGTTCTTTGATCTAGGCGAAAGCGATCGAATCAAGGTCATCAAGGCCTTCGCAATGCGCGCCACCCCTGAGGCGCCGATCAAGAAGACGCTCGAGCAGTTGTCAGTCGCGACGGACGAATTGACACGAGCGCTGATGAAGCTGTTCGCGGAAAACCGCCGCCCCGAGGTCACCAAGCTTCTGCATCAGATCACCGGTCTCGATGAAGTTCGGTGCGGACAGATTTCGCATGACACAAGCGGCGCGGCGCTGTTCGTGGTGTTGCGCGCCTTCGGCTGCAGTGCCTATGACGGGCTGAAAGTTTTGATCCACGCCACGTCGCACGACGACGACCGCTCGTCGGCCCTCGCCACCTTCTCCAAACTATTCGAGGCCGTCAGTGTCGATGCGACTGCCTACCTCATGAGCGCCTGGCGCGGCGAGGTGAACCTGCTCGACCTCAGCAAGCCCGAATACCGGCCGTTCGCCGAGACCCGGCGCGCCGCTGCTGCCGCGCAGCCGCAGAGCGAAGTGGTCGACCGGACCATCGAGGCCCTCGCCCGCATCGGCATCCGCCGCGCCAGCTAAGTTGTCGTGGTGCGCGCCGGCAACTAGGAAAGACTGCGGTGGACAAGATAAGGCTGGTGCATGTCGGGCTTGGCGCCTGGGGTGGAAACTGGGCGACGCATGTGTTGCCCCAGCATCCCGATCTTGAGGTCGTGGGATATGTCGATCTGGTCGCCGAGAAGCGGTACGCAATCGCAGCCCGCCTTGGCGAACCACCCCAGAAGTTTTTCGCGCATCTCGACGACGCGCTGACTTATGGCGCCGTCGACGCCGTGAGCATCGCGGTGCCCATCGCGCTGCATGCGCCGGTGGCCAGGCAGGCCCTCGAAGCGGGCAAACATGTCGTGGTGGAGAAGCCCTTTGCGGCTAGTATGGCCCAGGCCCGTGATCTGGTTGCTCTTGCCGAGCGCAAAGGGCTCGTCCTTGCCGTCAGCCAAAACTATCGGTACTATCCGGCACCGCAGATGGTGGCGCAGTTGGGTCACCGTGGCACATTCGGCAAGATTATCGGTGCCAAGATCGACTTCCGCCGCAACGCCTTCGCCGAGCGCAGCCGCAACACCCAGATCCCAGACCCGATGCTCGCTGATATGGCGGTGCATCACTATGACCTGATGCGCATGCTGATCGATGAGGATCCGGCGTCGCTCAGTGCGCGCAGTTGGAACCCGGCGGGCAGCCCCTACCGGATGGATGCGGCCGCGGCGATGACCGTCACCTTCCCCGGCGGCGCCAATGTCAGCTACCGCGGCAGCTGGGTGGATCCAGGTCCGCAGACCGCCTGGGCAGGCGAGTGGCAGCTCGACTTCGAGCGTGCGTCGATCTTGTGGACCGCGCGCGGCGACCAGCCCTGGCAGACCAAGCGCGACCGCGTGCAGATCCTGCGGCCCAACGCCGAGCTCGAAGACGTCGCCCTGACTGCCTTTCCCCTTCACGACCGGGCCGGCGTTCTTGCCGCGCTGGCGGAGCGGCTCCGCACCGGCCTCGAGCCCCCCTACTTCCCCTCGGGGAGGGCGAACCTCGGAACGCTCGGTATGATCGAGGCGGCGCTCCGGTCCGCGACGAGCGGCGGAGCGCCAGTCCAACCGGAAGCCGCCTAGGCGGCGATCAGAGCCCCGTGGCTTTTTCCATTTGCTCGGTATACCGCGCGCCCACGACCCCGATATTGGCTGCGGCCGTCTCGAGCTCGATCAGATCCTGGGGGCCTAGCACCAGCTCGGCGGCTCCCAGATTCTCTTCGAGACGCGGCAGTTTGGTGGTGCCGGGGATCGGCACGATCCAGAGCCTCTTGTCCAACAGCCAGGCCAGCGCGATCTGCGCTGGAGTGGCGTTCTTCCTGGTTCCTATCCGGGTTAGGAGGTCGACGAGAACCTGGTTGGCCTTGCGCGCTTCGGGGGCAAACCGCGGCAGTCCCGTGCGCATGTCGCCGTCCTCAAACACCGTCGTCTCGTCGATCTTCCCGGTAAGAAAGCCCCGGCCGAGCGGGCTGAAGGCAACCAGGCCGATGCCAAGCGCCTCAAGGCCGTCGAGCACCTGCGGCCGCTGTGTCCACAGCGAGTACTCATTCTGCAGCGCCGCGACAGGCTGCACCTCATGCGCACGCCCGATCGTGTCGAGGCCCGCTTCCGACATGCCGAAGTATTTTACCTTGCCCGCCTGGATCAGGTCCCTGACCGCTCCGGCAACGTCTTCGATCGGCACGCTGGGGTCGACGCGGTGCTGGTAGAACAGATCGATCACGTCGGTCTTGAGCCGCTTCAGCGAGGCTTCCGCCACCGCCTTGATGTTTTCCGGCCGGCTGTCGACGCCCACCGACTTCCCGTTTTCAAACTTGAACCCGAACTTAGTGGCGATCACCACTTTGTCGCGCACCGGCGCAAGCGCTGCGCCAACCAGTTCCTCGTTGATCCAGGGGCCGTAGACCTCCGCCGTGTCGAAGAAGTCGACGCCCAGTTCGACGGCCGCTCGCAGCAGCGCCGTCATCTCGGGGACATCTTTCGCCCGGCCATAGGACGAACTCATCCCCATGCAGCCCAGACCAATAGCAGAGACCTCGAGGCCACCTGAACCGAGTTTTGCGCTTTTGCATCATTTGACCTTTCCCGGCGGACCGGTGTTGCCCGACTCTAGTGCGGAACCACGACGAGTCGAGGCCACAATTTGTTGGCGTGCTGGCAAGAAACGCTCAGCTGTCCGCGACCCGAAGGCCCGCCCACTGGACCGACGGCGCGCGGCGCGATAGGGGTTCGCATGGCCAGCAACAACGTCCTCAAATTCAAGCGTCCGCCCAAGAAGCCAGACCCGAATGTCCCCGTGAAGCCGTCCCCTATTGTAGCAGCGGTCGTGGCGGCCCTCGCCGTTGCGGCGCTTGCCGCGATCTACCTGTTCATGCGCTGAGCGAACGCATCCGCGAGAGGCCCGGTCTCGCAGCACCAAGGGTGCCCCGCGCCGCCGTCTTATAGGAGTGCTAATGAAGAAAATCGGCTTTCTGTCTTTCGGACATTGGACGCCCTCGCCACATTCGCAGACCCGTTCGGCGGGTGATGCCCTGCTGCAGTCGATCGATCTTGCCGTCGCGGCTGAGGAACTGGGGGCCGACGGCGCCTATTTCCGCGTTCACCATTTCGCCCGCCAGCTGGCCTCGCCCTTCCCCCTGCTGGCTGCAGTCGGGGCGAAAACCAGCCGCATCGAGATCGGCACGGCGGTGATCGACATGCGCTACGAGAACCCGCTCTACATGGCCGAGGATACTGGTTCGGCCGACCTGATTTCCGGCGGCCGGCTGCAGCTTGGGATCAGCCGCGGCTCGCCCGAGCAGGTGATCGATGGCTGGAAGCACTTTGGCTACCAGCCCGCCGATGACGAGACCGACGCAGATCTCGCGCGTCACCATGCAACCGTGTTTCTCGACCTGTTGCGCGGCGAGGGCTTTGCCCAACCGAATCCGCGTCCCATGTTCGCCAACCCTCCCGGACTGCTGCGGCTTGAACCCTATTCGGAGGGACTCCGTGACCGGATCTGGTGGGGTGCCGCAACCAACGCCACGGCTGTGTGGGCTGCGGAACTCGGCTTGAACCTGCAGAGCTCGACGCTGAAATTCGACGAGAGTGGAAAGCCTTTCCACATTCAGCAGGCCGAGCAGATCCAGGCCTATCGAGAGGCATGGGTCAAGGCGGGGCATGTACGCACGCCCCGAGTTTCGGTCAGCCGCAGTATTTTCGCGCTGGTCAACGATATGGACCGTGCATATTTCGGGCGTGACGCGAAGAGCCAGGACCAGTTCGGCTACATCGAGCCGGGCAAGCAAGCCGTCTTCGGCCGAAGCTACGCTGCCGAGCCGGAGCAACTGATCAAGGAGCTGGCCGCCGACGAAGCAATCGCCGCGGCCGACACCTTGCTCCTCACCGTTCCCAACCAGTTGGGTGTCGCCTACAACGCCCACGTCATCGAAGCCATTCTCACGCAGGTTGCCCCCGCGCTTGGCTGGCGCTGAGGTGAGACTGAGCGGGACGCGGACACGCCCGTGGTGACATCGACGGTTACCTCTTGAGCGGGGTAGGAGGATGTCGGTTGGGCTAGCTCTGGACCACATTCACCCCGACATCGCGAGCTCGCGTCTCGAGGGACAGCACCCACAGGTCGGGGTCGAACGAGACCTCGCGAGCGATCCTTTCTTTCACTTCTGCCGGGTCAGCGCGGTCGAAACGCCGGATGAACACATGATCCTCCTCATTCTCTGCCAGAGCCGAAGCCGGTGCGGGAACGAGCAAAGAAACGGTGCCGTTCAGATGGTCGATCTCGATCAAGATCTGGCCGGCAACGGCATCGCCCCGCCGGCTCACCACGCAGATCTCACCGATGTCGTTGTGGCGTCGAACGAACGCGGCAGCCCAGAGGTCGGAACGCAGCATGGCGCCGCCTAGATCAGCGCGCCGTTGTCAGCAAGCATCTTGACCAGTTGCCGGCTGACCCGGCCGGTGACATCGTAGTTGTAGTAGACCTCGAAATTGCGGATCGCCTTTGAGGTGGCCTCATCGGCAACGCCGGTGACTGCGCCATGCAGGAAGCCAAGGCTATTGAGACCGCGCTGGATGACCGCAACGACTTTCTGGTCGGTCGAAACGTCCACGGCGGGGCTCTGTGCCGCGACGTCAGGTACCGAGGCCGAGGCGACGGTTTCGGGAGTGGACGCATCGTCGGCTCCCTCCCCGCCCGTCACCGCTCCCGGCTCACTAGCTGTCGCAATGTCGGTGCTCTTGCCGATCGGCGCTGGCATGGCCGGGGCGTCGGCGGCCGCCGGCGGCATCGCCCGGACGGCGATGGTCTGGACGCTGCGCTTGGTCGGAGTCGGCAGCGCAGGCGGCGATGTCATTGCCACCGTCTCTACTCCCTGGTCGTTGACCGGGGTGAGTTCGGCGACCTGCGTGTCTTCTTGAACGGGCTCGGCCGACAGAAGAGGCGCGGGAGCCGGCAGCGCCAGCGGGGCGACGGCTGGCACTTCGGCGTTTGCACTTGCCGCACCCTGGACATTCGCAGCAGCGCTGGGAGCGGCGGGCGACTCTGGCACCGCCAGCGGGGCACCCTTGATCAGGGCAACGATGTGGGGCGTCAGCTGCCCCTTTACCGGATGACCGTTCTTGGCCTCGAACGCCTTGATGGCCTTGGCGGTTCGAGGACCGAACAGGCCATCGGTTGTGCCGGTAAACAGGCCCATGATCTTCAATTGCTGCTGTACAGCCATGACGTCGGCATTGCCGACAGGCTGGATCAGCGCTGCCATTGGGTCGACGCTGCCCGTGGTCTCGCTGCTTACTGCCTGATCGAGGACTTTCGGACGTGCCGCAGGCATCACAGGAGCGGCCGCTTTTTTTGCCCTTGCAGACGGTGCTTCCTGGAAGCTGCCGAAGAGCGGGGCAGGATGATGGTGTGCCTGGTGATAAAGGGCGTTGGACCCGGCAAGCGCCGAGAGACCGACGAGCAGGGCCAGCGCCGTATTGCGCAGCGGCTGCTGCATATAGAGACCGACCGCCCAAAGGGCCGTGCGCCCGGCGGCCGCGGCCACCGCACTTCCTGCCTGCAGCGGCAGACCTGCCATCGCTTCGACTGTCATAGCGCTCGTCTTTTTTCGTCTTGCCATTGGGGTATCTTGGCCACTGCCGGTTCACGAATGAGCGGCGTGACCTCGCCAGTCTGAGCCGGTTTGGTTTCCGGACCGTTTAGAGGAAGCAAGACAGTAACGGTCGTTCCCTCACCGCTCGCCGAAATCGCCTTCAGGGATCCCTGGTGCAGGTCGACTAGGCCCTTCACGATCGAAAGGCCAAGTCCGGTGCCCTCGTAGCGGCGGGAGAGTCCGTCCTGTGCCTGGAAAAACGGTTCACCGATGCGGCTCAACGCGTCATGATCCATGCCGATGCCCCGGTCCGACACGGAGATGTTGAGGAGGCTGCCCTGCCGCTTCATCGACAGGGTGACGACGCCGCCCTCGTGACTGAACTTGATGGCGTTGGAGAGCAGGTTGATGATGATTTGCCGGCAGGCGCGCTCATCACCCGTCAGCTGCGGCAAGAGCTTGGGCAGATCGGTGATCAGCTTGACCTTACGCTCGCGCGCCATCGGCTCAACGATGGTGAAGCACGGCGCGACTAGCGCCTCGGGGCCGAAGGCCTCGGTCTGCAGTTCGAACTTCCCAGCCTCGAGCCGGCTCATGTCGAGCAGCATCTTGACCACATCGAGCAGGTGATGGCCCGACTGGTGGATGATCTGCGCATACTCACGATGGGCGGGGCTGAGCTCACCTACGACGCCGCTCGTCATCATCTCCGAGAAACCGACGATCGCATTGAGGGGCGTGCGCAGTTCGTGCCCTATGGTCGCGAGGAAGCGCGACTTGGCGTTCGACGAATCCTCGGCCGCCCGGCGCGCTTCGCGCATTTCGATTTCGTGGGCGTGCCGGTTGGTGACGTCGCGCAGGAGGGCTACGATCTCATGGCATTCCTGACGGGCGTCCTCGTCGATGACCGGCGTCAGGCCGACTTCGATCCAGATGAACTGCGGAACGTGGGTGGGCTCGAGCGGATCGTCGCGACGCATGCGAACCTCCACACTCCGAAACGTCCCCTCATGGTTGGCAGCCGAGAACGCGGTCATGTAGGCGGGCCGGTCGAGGACATGAATGCGGTCGATAAGCCCCGTGCCGGAAAGTTCGTACCCGCGGCAACCGAACAGCTTTTCGGCTGATTTCGAGGTGAAGACGACAGCGCCGTCGTCGGCGAAGCGCATCACGGCGTCCTGGACGTTCTCTACGAGATGGCGATAGGCGTTGATCTGGCTGCGCTCATAGTCGGCAAATGCGCCATCGACGCGCGTCGCGGCGAAGGCCACCAGCGCGACGGCAACCAGAAAGGACAAGCCGCCGGCAATTGCCAGGACGGAAGGCGTGGCCTCCGGCCAATGGACCGATCCCAAAGACCCAAGGCAACCTGCCAGGACCGTCGTTGCAAGTAGCAGCCAAGCGTGTTTCGGGACGCCCCGAGTCAACAGTGACGCATGGATGGGCGCCAAGAGCGCTACGGCAAGGCCGAAGTCGACGATCTGAGGGTCGGCGAGCGTCAACACCATACCTATCGCGAGGATGGCCGAGACCTGGGCGAGCGCCGCATGGTCGAAGTGGCCCCGGTGGTGCAACGAAAGCGCCGCCGCTCCCGCCCCAAGGCCGATGATCGCTATCAGGAAGGGCAGAGCCGTGCCGCGCATCAGGAAAAGCAACGCGACCGGCAACGCGACCGCGCTGATCACGAGGAGAATGCGGGACGTGTTTTCGATGATGCGGCGGCGCAGGGCTTCGGGGCGACCTCGGGTCGCGTCCGCGCCGTTTGAGCCGGTCTCTCTGCCAAACAGAGATGCCAAGAGGCTACGCATTACAAAGAACCGCTTCCGAACAATGGGACTGCTGCCATCACCCTTTCATTGAAGGCTTAATGACGCCCTTAAGTCCGGGCCCCTCTCATCGGTTGGTCCCGCATTCCACTCTGCAAACGGCGGCTTTCGCCACATAGCGTAAACAATGCATTGACCAACTTCCCCCGACGACGCGCATGCGGGACGAACCAGATCGATGCAATTTTAGCGATTTGTCTCGGCGAGATTTAATCGGGCGCCGGTAGTCTGGTGTCGAACATCGGCAAAACATGGCTGTTCGAGGATCGAAATGTTCGTCTTGCGCTCGGCATTCTGGCTCACCATCGGTTTCCTGGTCATTTCTCCGCATGACACCAGCATCGGTGCCGTCGCCTCCACCCTGAAAGACCAGGCGATCGAAGCGGGCGTCGAGACCGGCAAAGACCTCCTCGTCCGGCAGGTGCTGGCGGATGCGTCCACGAAGTTGTTTCCAAATACCCCGTCAGCCGCGCTCCCCATGCAGGATTTGCCGGCAGCGCCGTTCGTCTTCCCCCGACCTCGACCGGCTGCGATGGGCTAACGCCAGGGGTCGCGTCTATCCCCGACGCTACTCAAGACCGATCCTTGGCGAAAAAGCCGGAAGTGCGCTGCCCCGCACTTCCGGTTCTGTCTTGCGACAAGGCGGGTCGCCGTCCTGCGACGGCGACCCGGCAAATGCTTCGTCCGCTTCAGGCGAGGAACGGAGTCGCGGCGGCGAGCACTTCGGCCTTCGTCTTTGGCTTGTCGAACGCGCCATCGAAGCCGGCCTTGCCGATCAGCGGGCGCACAGCTGAAGCGTGACGCGCCTCGACGGAGTGGATCTGCAACGCAGTGGTCAAGACGGCGGTGCCGGCGAGATTGCCAGCCTGCCCCTTGTAGGCAGCAACGCCAAGATCCTCGAACGTCGCCGACAAGGTCGCGAACGTTTCGAAGTTCGAGAACACATCGGCGTATTTTCCGCCTGCGGTGAAGTCGACTTTGGGCGCCTTGACTGCAGCCGCGCCAAGCGCGCCCTTCAGCAGTGCCACGTGCGCAGTCTCATGCTGGCCGATGGTGCGGAACAGCCCCTTGTACTTGGCAGGAATGAGTCCCGCGGTATTGTTCCCGGTCTTGTAGAACGCGGCCTCCAGATATTCGAGCGTCAGCGCGAAGTTGAGCACGTCGACCACCTTCTGGGGTAGTCCACCCGCGGCGAATGCCTCGGTCGAGGCCGCGGCAAGGAGCAGCGGGGCACTTCCGAGCGCGATCGCCGGGGCGGCGTAACGGGCGAACAGATTGCGCCGACCGGCGTTGATCCGCTCGGCCAGATCCGGATCGATCTCGTCCAGGATGAAGTTGTTCTGGTTGTTCATTGGATGTCTCCTCAGACCAGCGAGTTGGCCGTGACCGGCGTCTTGATAAAGGGAGCTGCCTTGGGAAGCACTTGGGCCGGCGACAGCGCGCCGTCGAGACCCTTGGCGTCGACGTGGCCGGCACCCGCAGCCTTCCGGCTGGGACCACCGATCAGCTCCGCAATCGACGCACAGTGGCGAGCTTCCACGGAGACGATCGAGCCAGCAACGGCCAGATAGTCGACATTCTTGATCAGCTGACCCGCGCCATTGTAAGCGGCAACCCCGAGATTTTCGAACACGTCGGCAGTCCCAAGGACGCTCTTGCGGCTCGAGAACTTGATCGCGGAGAAGTCGACTTCGAGACCCGGAATGGCTTTGGCGCCAAGAGCCTTCTTCAGGAAGTCGCGATGTTCGACTTCGTGATCGCGGATGGCCGTCAGCGTCGACAGCTCGGACTTGGTGATGCCTTTGTAGGGGGTCTTCACGACCTGTGTATAGAACGCCGCTTCAAGCTGCTCAAGAGCATAGGCGTAGTTTAGAACGCCGATGTCCCCGGCACCAAGATCGGCAGCGAGCGCGGCGGAAATGCCGAAGTTTGGAAGCAGGCTTCCGGCAACAGCGAGAGTGCTGGCGACGCCTGTCCACTTCAAGACAAGGCGCCGACTGAGGGTCGCATCGGTCATTGGTCTACTCCGTTGATGACTATGCGAAGCTACGGGCCTTCCCCCGAAAAGTTTTCTCTGCTCGATCACGAAACAACCATCCGCATCAGGTATGTTTTCGTACAGCCTTGGAACCCTATAGTCGTCAGCACGTTTGCGAGGTCGCACCTTCTCGGACCGACTGGCGACGCCGCATGAAGTGCACTAGATAACAGTCATGACCCATCCCCCAGCCTTCGCCGAGATCGCCGAGAACCTGTCGTTTTTGGACGATTGGGAGGACCGCTACAAATATATCATCGAACTTGGCCAAGCGTTGCCGCCCCTCGCCGAAGCCGAAAAAAACGCGGCCACGCGCGTCAATGGCTGCGTCTCCCAGGTCTGGCTGGTGAGCGAGAGGGCCGGAGATCTTCTCAACTACCGCGGAGAATCAGACGCCCTCATCGTCCGCGGCCTCGCAGCCATCCTGATTGCGCTGTATTCTGGACGACCGGCACGGGAGATTGCCGACACCAACGCGATTGCTGTCTTCGACGAGTTGGGTCTGCGCGAACACCTCTCCACCCAACGCTCCAACGGCCTGGTGGCCATGGTCGGCCGGATCAGAGCAGAGGCTCGCAGTCTCGTCGCCTGAGGCCGGTCACTCGAAGCGTTGCGGTCGACCATCCCTCGCCATCCAATTGCGATCCTTATGGGTTGAGGCGCCAACGGCGACCGGGCGCAGCCCGTAGTGCTTGGCCAGTTGTTCGAGGCAGATGCGAAGCACTAGTTTGGCGCTACGGCGCGGCCAACCTCGTTCGCGCTCGACCTCCTGTAAGCCCTTGAGCAGACCGCACACATCGAGCAGCACGCCGGCGCAATCGGCCGGAAGGATTTTGTGGAGGTCCGCCAGCGGCCGCCGCGCGTCGGCAGCCATGTCCGACATATCGCTGGCCCCGCGCCATCCGCCCCCGCCAATGGGGGGCGACGCGTAGTCCCGGATTAGTCTGGGCTGGAGTTGCGCTCGTTCGAGGAGACACCGGACCCGCTCGCCAGCCTCCAGGTGGTGTCGCTCAAGAAAGGCCGCTTTGCCCTGCCCCAAACGCGTGAGCGGCTCTCGGCGAGATTTGTCGTGATCCCCTGACTGTCGGTGCTCAAAATCCGATACTGCGCCGCGTGTGTGTCAGGATAGAGCAGCGAACGCCGGACCCAGCCCGACGTCTGGCCATTCGCCGCGCAGGCGGGGCCCTCGACGCGCAGCACACCGATTGCAGCCAACTCCTTGATCTTGATCGCTGGCGCCCGGCAGCCATCGCCCAGGACAAAATGCTCACCGACCAGCATCGCAGGTTCTCCGGCCATCAACCCGCGCACGAAGCGGACGAGGCTCCGCTCAGGCCGCATGACGAAGCTCCGTCGTCGGCTGGCGTCCATAGCCACAGATTTGCGCCTCGATCCGCTGCACCTCTTCGTCGAAAACGGGATCCTCACGCGGCATCTCGATGTTGCAGCACGCGTAGGTGACCGTCGTCCGGGACCGGCTGAACAGGAAGCCAACCTCCTGCTGCGTCCGACTCAACAACACGTGCGCCAGGTACATGGCAAGCTGCCGCGACAGGGCGACATTGCCCTGATGGCGGGCGCCGTGCAGCAGGTCGCGCAAACTCACGCGGCGCGTGATCGCGACGCGCACGGTCAGAGACCACGCCCTTTGGTCTCGCCTCAACCGTTCGAGCCGACGCCTGCTTCTTGCAGACAGCTTTCGCGGGCTCCGGGTGCGGGGTTCGCTGGGCTGATCCATCTACTCCTTCATAGGAAATTATTCCTACATCATGAGGACAGTGGTGTCATGGTCGATAACTATTCGCCGGGAACGCAAATGCGTATTTCTTCCAGTGACTTGGCGCGCGACGCCGATGTCACTTAAGCCGCGGGCGAAGCAAAACGGCCGCCCGGAGGGCGGCCGAAATCTGGTTGGTCGGGACTCGACGACTCGCGGCGTTACTTGCCGGCCTTGCGTCCCAGGCCATTGTCCTTGGCCAGCCGGGACCGGGTCGCCGAATAGTTCGGGGCGACCATCGGGTAATCGGCGGGAAGGCCCCACTTTTCGCGGTATTCCTCAGGGGACAAATCATAGTGCGTCCGCAGATGACGCTTCAGCGATTTGAACTTCTTTCCGTCCTCCAGACAGATGATGTAGTCGGGCGCCACGGACTTGCGAACCGGCACGGCCGGCTTCAGTTCCTCGACCGGCTCCGGTGCTCCCTCGCTGCGCAGCCCCTTCAGCGCGTTGTGAACGTCCGAAATCAGCTTTGGCAGATCGGTAAGGCTCAATGCGTTGTGGCTGACATATGCACTCACGATCTCAGTGCTCAGTTCGATGAGATCGTTGTCACTTCCAGCCGCAGCGCCAGTCTGATCAGTCATTTCGTATCCTTTTCACTTCAACGACAGCAAGGTGGGCGCGACCCTGCGATAGTTGCGATTCTGTATGTCCAACGGGGAGGGATTGCAACTTACGATTTCGATAACTTCTGCCTTAAGCTGATTTTTCTTGTGATGTGCAATAGGTCAGGGACTGTCACCGAGTTGATCAATACTCGTATTACTCGCGGGAGGGGTGTCAGCTTTGCGGGCTGCTCGGGCCAACAGGTGTGCAGATACAGGGCTGACCAGCAACACGAAGGCCAGGCCGACAAGACAGCGAACAAACACCCAGCCATCGCTTGACGCGATCCCGGCTCCGACGAGAATAAGCCCTACTCCGAGCGCCCCTGCCTTCGATGCCGCATGGAGACGCGTATAGATGTCCGGAAAACGCACGATTCCGAGCGAAGCAATGCAGGAAAAGGCCGAACCTATGACCATAAAGATCGCGCCAGCAGCCATCATTTGTCCGACCTCGTTTGCAGGTAGCGCGAAAGTGCCGCGGTTGAGACGAAGCTGACAAAGGCGAGGGCCACGGCGACATCGACATAGGCAAGCACCCCGGTCCTCACGCTGAAGACGCCAACAACTCCAACTCCGAGGAGCGTCAAGGTATCGAGGCCAAGGATTCGATCCGCGAGCGTCGGTCCGCGAATGATCCGGACCAGAATGAGCAGGACCGCGATCCCCAACAGCACGAGGCACATCGTCGTCGCCGTCTCGATCATGTTCGCAACACTCCCAGAACCCGAGCTTCGAAGCCTGCCGCGATCTCGCCGATCACCTGTTCGCGCGAGACCATATCGAGCGCGTGGATCAAGAGGACCCGCCGATCTGCACTCACGTCGACACTGAGGGTTCCGGGCGTGAGCGTGATCAGGTTGGCCAGCAAAGCGATCTGGGCGTCCGTTGTGACGGTCAGCGGATAGGCGATGAATCCCGGCCGGACGCTGATCTTTGGCTGCAGCGCCAGCCAGGCAACCTGAAGTGCACCCAAAATGATCTGCCGGAGCAGATAGCCACCGAGCAGCAGCCACCTCATGGTGCAAGCCCCACGGCTGCGACGTAACTTGAAGCATCGACCAGCTGTTGCGACGCGACGAGTCCGGCATTCAGCAACAGGCTTGGCCAAACACCGAGGAAGAGGATGGTCCCGGTCAGCAACACTGCGGGCGCCAGACCCTGCGGCCGCCCCGCCGGCTCGCCGATCGGTTGCCAGAAGATTCTGGACCACAGGCGAATGCCAGCGATCAGCGTCAGCAAGCCGTTGGCGAGCAGCGCGAAGACAAGGGGCCAGTCGCCGGTTGACGTGAAGTCCTGCAGCAGCAGCAGCTTCGGCCAGAAGCCGAGGAACGGCGGTACGCCGGCGATAGCGAGTACCATCACCAGAAACATGGCCGACAAGGGGGTGCCCGGCGGATGCTGCCGTCCCATGTTGCGCGTATCGGTTGCACCGGTCGACCGCTCGATCGCGCCTGCGACAAGGTAGAGAGCCGCGAGCGTCAGCATGGAGTGCACGACATACACCTGGCTCCCGAACACCGCTTGCTGGTGTCCCGACGGCAGGCACGCCAGCGACACGCCAATTCCCCCAATGAGCACAAAGCCGATGGCGCGGCGCAAGTTGGTCTCGGCGATTGCCGACAGCGGGCCGAGGATCATGGTGGCGATCGCAAGCCCTTCAAGCGTGGGACCAAGGTTGGCCCGCGCCCCCGGCAGCAGCATAACGAAGAGCCGCAGCAGGGCATAGACGCCCACCTTGGTGAGCAGTCCGCCCATGAGCGCCGAAATCGCCGCAGGCGGCGTGTGGTAAGACGCCGGCAGCCAGGCGTTGACCGGGAAGATGGCGGCCTTCATGCCGAACGCCAGCGCGAACAGCGCCGCCGTCGCCGCGAGCGGGGCCGGATCGGCGCGCGCCGCCCTGCCGATGATGTCTGCCATGTTGAGCGTTCCCAACTGGCCATATAGCAGGCCGAGGCCGATCAGGAACAAGGTCGTCGCGAGCAGGTTGAGCACGCCATATTTGACCGCGCCATCGAGCTGGATCGGCTGGCCGGCAATGACGATCAGGCCGAAGGACGCAATCAACATGACCTCGAACCAGACGTAGAGATTGAAGAGGTCGCCGGTGAGGAACGCCCCGCTGACGCCCGCAACGAGCAGCAGGACGAGCGGATAAAGGCCATCCCGCACAGCCGCTTCCGGCGCCTCCGTCATCAGACTGAGAGTGACGGCAAATGCGACAAATGCGGCAACCAGGGCAAAGCCGGCGCCCATCACGTCGACGGTAAAACTGATGCCGAACGGCGCCAGCCAATTGCCCATGGTCATCGAGACCGGACCGTCGGCGAGCACCCGGGCGAGAAGGGCGACGTCGCAGACGACGATTGCCGCCAGCACGAGCAGGCCAAACCACGGTTGCAGCTTCAGCGACCGGCGGGCCATCAGCAGGATCGCCCCCCCGACGATCGCCAGCAGAACCGGCAGCACGATGATCCAGTCGGCCAGGACGGTTGGGTGCGTGTTCACTCAATACCCCAGAGGCGGTTGCGGCTGATCGTCTGGTTCGGCCAGCCGCATATGGTCGGTGTTGTCCGCATCCAGCGACTGATAGGCCCGAAACCCGAGAACGATCAGGAACACGAACATCGAAAAGCCGATCACAATGGCCGTGAGAATCAGCGCCTGCGGCAGGGGATTGGCCAAAGGTCCCTGGAGGGCACCCGGTGCCCCGGCAAGGATCGGCGGAGCGGCGCGGGTCAGCCGACCCGCGACGAAGATCAGCAGGTTGACGGCATTGCCGAGCAGCACGATGCCCAGCAGCATCCGCACCAGCGACCTCGATAGAATGAGATAGATCGCCCCGGCGAAGAAGATGCCCACCAGAATGGCGAAAACGGCGTCCACTAGTGCCCCTCCCCGCTGTCTTCGAGCGCGAGAGCGGCAGCCGTGATCGTGCCGAAGACCACGAGGTAGACACCGACGTCGAATAGTCCCGGCGTGCCGAACACATGCTCGGGCAACCACAAAGCTGTCAGGAAGGAATCGCCGAACGCCGCTGACAACAATCCCGAGGTCGTGGCAATCAGTACGCCCGCTCCCGCATAGCCGATCGGGTTGAAGCGCAGCAGCCGCCTCACCGCGCCGACACTAAGCGCCATGCCATAGACCGCGGCCGCCGATGCCGCGATCAGCCCGCCAATGAAGCCGCCACCAGGATCGTTGTGGCCGCGGAAAAGGATGATCAGCGAGAACAGAGCCATCACCGCGGAAATCAGCGGAGCAACGGTGCGGAAGATCAGGGTATTCACGTCCCCTCCTTGCGCTTGTGCTGGCGCCGCAAGAGGGCGAGGACGGCAATGCCGGCGGTCATCACGACGGCGATTTCTCCCAGCGTGTCGAGCCCGCGGAAGTCGACGAGGATGACGTTGACGATGTTCCGACCATGCGCGTTGGCCAGACTGTTGGCGGCAAAGAAGTCGGAAAGCCGGCGATCGAAGGGGCCCTGCAGGACCCGCAGCAGGAGCGTCGTCAGCGCCAGCCCGCAGATGATCGCCAGCGCGCCATCCCGCAGCCAGTCCTCGTAAGGGCGAGGATCACTGCTGCTGAGGTGCAACCGCGTCATGATCAGCGTCAGCACGACGACCGACAGGACTTCGACAAGGAGTTGGGTGAAGCCGAGATCGGGCGCGCCGAAGAAGACAAAGATCAGCGACACGGCGAGACCCTGGATCCCCAGCGCGATGATGGCAAACAGGCGCGAGCGGGCGACGACAACCGTCACAACGCCGGCGACCGCCAGGGCGACCGCGCCCCACTCGTAGAAGGTCAATGGTGCGAAACGCGGCCAGGTCGGCCAGCCCCCG
>JANXSI010000682.1 GCA_025352765.1 Devosia sp.
GATTTCCCGCGTCGCCGAGCTGGCGTTTTCGACGGAGTCCGCATGAGCGCCAAGGACGCCGCCGTCGACATCACCAAGATCGACAACGTGCCGCTGCGCATGATGGTGGCCGACATCATCCGCCAGGCGATCCTCAACGGCACCATGCGGCCGGGCACCCCGATCGTCGAAATGGCGCTGGCCGAGCAGCTCAATGTCTCGCGGGCGCCGGTGCGCGAGGCCATCCAGATCCTCGAGGCCGACGGGCTGATCGAGACCCAGGCCTACAAGGGCAAGCGGGTGAAGCCGCTGACCATGAAGGAAGTGGAGGAGGTCTATAGCCTCCGCGAGCAGTTCGAGGCCTTCGCGGTGCGCCGCGTGCTCGAGCGCAAGGCCGACGTGTCGGAGCTGCGCGCCCACACGCAGAAGATGCTGGACGCCGCCGAGGCCAAGGATTTTGCCGCGCTGATGGTCGCCGACGATGCGTTCCATCGCACGCTGATCCGGCTCGCCGACCACGCGCTGCTGCTGTCGCTGTGGGACAATCTCAACCTGCGCATCCGGCAGATCATGGCGCTGCGCAACAGCGCCAATCCCGACCTGCGCGCCGTTGCCAAGAACCATCCGCCGATCATCAAGGCGATCGAGAAGGGCGACATGATCCTCGCCATCTCGCTGATCTCGGACCATACCCGTTCGGCCTCGCAGATCACCCCCGAAGAACTGGGGCTCGAGCCATGAGCCGGCGGGTCCTTATCACCGGCGCCGGGGGCTTCGTCGGTTCGCATCTGGCCGAGGGCTTTGTGGCGCCCGGCGATACGGTGACCGCTTTCGACAGCAGCTTCGACGCGCCGACGCGCCGACGCCTCAAGGGCGCGACGCTCTGCGAGGCGGCGCTGACGACGGCGGCGCTCGAGCCGCTGGGCGGTTTCGACCTCGTCATCCACGGCGCCGCGATCACGACGGCGCCCGACGAGTTCGGAGTGACGGTGCTCGAGCATATCCGGCACAACACCGACCTGCTGCTGGCCAGCCTCGAGCACGCGGTGAAGACGGGTGCCAAGGACTTCGTCTTCCTCTCGTCCTCGGGGGTGTTCGCGCCGGGCGTCGCCGACATCCTGGTCGAGACCACGCCGGCCCTCGCGCGCATGCCCTACGCCGTTGCCAAGCGCGCCGGAGAGGTGATCATCGAAGGCGCCGACCGGCTGCGTGCCATCGCCGTGCGGCTCGGGCCGGTCTATGGGCCGCACGAGCAGTCGCGGGCGACGCGGCGCCAGGTGTCGGTGGTGCGCCAGTGGCTGCTCGCCGCCCATGACGGCGCGCCGATCGTGGTTGCATCACCGGACACGGAACGCGACTGGACCTTTGCTCCCGATCTGGCACGGGCGATCGACGCCCTGCTGGCTCAGACCCCGCCGGTGGCCGGCGTAGTGCATCTTGCGGCGCCGGGGAGCATTCGCGACGCCGAGCTCGCGCGACTGATCGCCGGGCAGGGCGAGATCGTCGTGGCGCCCGACCATTTGCCACCGCCGCGGCCGATGCGCAGCACGCGTCTCGACCTCGCCGCGCTGATCGACTGGACGCCGCTTGCGGCCGGGCTCAAGCGCACCGCCGAACTGGACTTTGCCCGATGAGCGCGCTCCGCATCATTCTCGTCGGCCTCGGCGCCCGAGCGCAGTTCTGGATGCGGGTGATCCGCGAGAACCCCGACTGCACGATCGTCGGGTTGATCGATCCATCCGAGGCGGCGCGGGCGCGGGCCCTCGAACAATTGCCCGAGGCCAAGGCCTCGGCGAGCCTGAGCCTCATCGGCGACCTCGAGGCCGATGCGGTGCTGCTGGCGACGCCACCGGGCGGCCGCGAGGCGCAGATGGAGGCGGCCGTCGCCGCGCGCCTGCCGATCCTGGCCGAAAAGCCGCTGGCCGACAGCGTCGAGCTCGCCGAGCGCTATGTCGAGATGGCGGAAGCCGCCGGGGTGCCGCTGATGGTCGGGCTCAATTTCCGCTACCTGCCGGTGACGCAGGAGGCGCTGCGACTGATCGACGAGACGCTCGGGCCGGTCGAGTTCTCGCGCTTCACCTATGAGCGCTGGCGCGATGGCCGGCTGGCACGGCTCAACAAATATCCCCTGACCATGGATCAGCCGATGCTGTGGGAGCAGTCGATCCACCATTTCGACCTGATGCGCTACGTGCTGCGGTCGGAGCCGGTCGAAATCTTCGCCAAGACGTTCAACCCGAGCTGGTCGATGTATCGCGACGACGCCAATGTCAGCGCGCTCATCACCTTCGCCAACGGCGCGATCGTCAACTACCAGGGCACCTGGCAGTCGAACTGGAAGATGCCCGATTTCCAGTGGCGCAGCGAATGCGCGCGCGGGGTGATCGTGCAGAACGACCAGTTCGGTGCGCTCAACTATGCGCTGCACGACGATGACGCGCTGACGGCGGTACCGTTGCCGCCCTACGAACAATGGATCGACGACGCGGTGGCGCTTCTGGCGTCATTCGTTGCAGCGCTGCGCGGCAGCGCGCCGCTGCAATGCACCGGTCGCGACCACCTCAATTCGCTCCGCATGGTCCAGGCCTGCATTCTCTCCGCAGAAACTGGCCAGGCGATCCGACCGACCGATCTTGCTGCAGGAGCGATGCACAAGACCGGCCAAGCCTCTCCCTCCCATCCAGATGCACCTAGCCAAAGGAAGTCCCAATGAAGACGATGAGACGCCTTCTGATGACGGCCGCCGCGGTGATCGTCACCTCGACGGTTGCAGCCTATGCGACACCGCCTGACGACACCCTGATTGTCGGCATTTCCGCCGACGCCTCGACGTTCGACCCGGCCCAGATTTCCTCGCGCGACAATTCCAACATCGCCGAGCACATCTTCGTCCGCCTCTACCACCCCGACGAAGTGGGGCAGTTCACGCCCGCCGCCGCGCTGTCCTACACGGTGTCGGACGATGGCATGACCTACACCTACAAGCTCAAGCCCGGCATGACCTGCCAGGACGGCGAAGTGCTCAACGCGGACGATGCTGCCTACAGCTTCAACCGTGCGGCGGACCCCGCCAACAAGTTCACCGGCAATACGCCCGGCTATGTGTTCGACGCCGTCGGCTTCAAGTCCGCCAAGGCGGTCGACGATCTCGACGTCGCCATTACCATCGCGCATCCCAATCCGATCGCTTTCGCGCTGATGAACGAAGTCTACCTGCACTGCAAGGACAGCTACGAAAAGCTCAGCCTCGACCAGGCGGCGCAGACGCCGGTTGCGTCGGGCCCCTACAAGCTCGTCAAGTGGGATCGCGGGTCGCAGATCGTGCTCGAGAAGTGGCAGGAGCCGGGCACCTTCAAGAACCTGATCTGGCGGATCATTCCCGAGGCCTCGACCCGCTCGGCCGAACTGATGGCCGGCAATGTCGACATCATCACCAATGTCGCGCCCGACCAGATGGAGGCGATCAACAATTCCGGCGCCGCAACCGTCAAGGCCGTGCAGGGCACGCGCCGCATCTATGTCGGCTTCAACTTCGGCAAGGAGTTCCAGTCGACGCCGGGTGGTGCTGCCATCCAGAAGACCGAAGTGCGTCAGGCGCTGCAATATGCCATCGACGTGCCGACCATCTGCAAGCAGCTGCTGAACTTCGAATGCGTCCGGGCGACGGGTCTCGTCAATCCGCCGCAGGACAACCAGTCGCTGACGCCCTATGCCTACGATCCGGCCAAGGCTGAAAAGATGCTCGACGACGCCGGCTACCCGCGCGGTGCCGACGGCGTGCGCTTCAAGATCGTGATGCAGGGCCCGAACGGCCGCTACCTCAACGACGTCAATGTCGAGCAGGCGATCGGTCAGTATCTGACCGACATCGGCGTCGAGACCGACGTGCAGCCGATGGAATGGGCGTCCGTCTACGTGCCGCTGATCCAGAAGCACGCGGCCGGTCCGATGTTCTTCCTCGGCAGCGGCGGCGTCCTGGGCAATGCGATCGAGGACATGAGCGATCTGTCGACGGTCGATGCCGGCACCAACTACACCGGCTGGGCCAACCCCGACTGGTTCAGCGGCTGGGACAAGATCAACAACGGCAAGACCGACGAAGAGCGCCGGCCGGTGATCGATGCGATGCTCAAGACCTTCTACAACGATCCGCCGTGGCTGATGCTGTACTTCCAGCCGGGCTTCTACGGCGTCTCCAAGCGCGTCGATTTCGCGCCGCGCCGCGACGAGTTGATGTTCCTGTTCGACACCAAGCTCGTAAAGTAACCCAGACGGCGCGCGGCGGTCCCTGCCGCGCGCCACCCCAGTTTTAAGGGCGGGCCCATGTGGACCTTTATCGTTCGACGTCTGATCCAGAGCGTCATCGTGATCATCGGGGTCACCCTGATCACCTTCACGGCGCTGCAGATCGGCGGTGACCCGACCTACCTGTACGTCTCGGAACGGGCCAGCACCCAGGAGATCGAGCAGACCCGCCATGCGCTCGGCTTTGACCGCTCGTGGCCCGAGCAATATCTGAGTTTCGTCAGCAACCTCGCCCGCGGCGATTTCGGCATGTCGCTGTCCTACAAGCGGCCGGCGCTGGGCGCGGTGCTCGAGGCGCTGCCGGCTACGATCGAGCTGACGCTGTTTGCGATGCTGATCTCGGTGGTGTTCGCCATCCCGCTCGGGGTGTTCGCGGCGCTGCACCGCGGCACCTCGATCGATGGCTCGGTGATGACGCTGGGCATGCTCGGGCAATCGATCCCGAGCTTCTGGCTGGGCATCATGATGATCATGTTCTTCGGGCTCGGACTCAAATGGTTTCCGATCTCGGGCCATGTGCCGTTCCTGCTGCCGCTGCTGCAGGGCGATGTCGTCAAGGCGCTGACCAGCCTGCCGGCGGCGCTTTACTACCTGATCATGCCGGGCTTTGCGGTCGGCTTTTATTCGCTGTCGCGCAATGCGCGGCTGGTGCGCTCGTCGATGCTCGAGGTGCTCGAGCAGGACTATGTGCGGACCGCCCGGGCCAAGGGGATTTCGGAATATGCGGTGATCGTCCACCACGCGCTGCGCACCGCCTGGCTGCCGCTGGTGACGCTGATCGGGCTCGAATTCGGGTTCCTCTTGGGCGGGGTGGTGGTGGTCGAGCTGGTGTTTTCGTGGCCGGGCATCGGCCGGCTGGTGTTCAACGCCATCAACCAGCGCGACATCCCGGTGGTACAGGCCTCGGTGGTGGTGCTGGCGCTGGTGTTCATTGCGCTCAACCTGATCGTCGATCTGGTCTACGCCAAGATCGATCCGCGCGTGAAACTCTAGGAGGGCGATGCCATGACGGTCGAGCTAACCCCGGTGGTGCCGGTCAAGATCGCGCGCAAGACCCGCACGGCAAGCCCGCAATGGCGCCGCGCCTGGCGCAGCATGGTGCGCGCCAAGTGGCCGCTGGTGGCGGTGATCATCCTCCTGCTGGTGGCGGTCGCGGCGATCCTCGGGCCATGGCTCGCGCCGCTCGATCCCAACCGCCAGAACATCGTTCTGCGCCTCGCGCCGCCGCTCGCCGAGGGCCGTCGCGGCGCGATCTTCTGGCTCGGGACCGACGGGCTCGGGCGCGATGTATTCTCGCGGCTGCTCTACGGCGCGCGGGTGTCGCTGCTGGTCGGGATCTGCTCGATCCTCGTGGGCGGCACGATCGGCGTCGTCGCCGGGCTGGTGTCGGGCTATTTCGGCGGCTGGATCGACGACGTGGTGATGCGGCTGGGCGACATCCAGCTGGCGTTCCCCTTCATTCTCCTCGCAGTGCTGTTCCTCGTGGTGCTCGGGCCGGGGCTGCTCAACATCATCATCGTGCTCGGCATCGGGCAGTGGGTGACCTATGCGCGGATCGTGCGCGGGCAGACGCTGTCGCTGCGCGAGAAGGAATATGTCGAGGCGGCGCGGGCGCTGGGCGACAGCACGATCTCGGTGATCTTCCGCACGATCCTCCCCAACATCATCGCGCCGCTGACGGTGATCGCCTCGTTCAATGTGGCGAGCGTCATTCTGTCGGAGGCGTCGCTGTCGTTCCTGGGGTTGGGCGTGCCGGTGTCGGTGCCGACCTGGGGCTCGATGCTGGCCGACAGCCGCGACCAGCTGATGGCCAACAAATGGTGGCTGGCGCTGTTTCCCGGGATGGCGATCGTGTTGACGGTGCTCTCGTTCAACATTCTGGGCGACTGGCTGCGCGATTTCCTCGATCCGCGCCTCAAGACCACTGGATAAGGGAATTTCCATGAAAGTCGGAATCATCGGCGCAAGCTTTGCCCGCGACGCGTTCCTGCCGGCGCTCAGGCATCTGCCGGGCGTCGAGGCCGTGGCGATCGCTTCGGGGCGGCTCGACTCGGCGCGGGCGGCGGCGGACAAATTCGGCATTGCGAACGCCTATGGCGACTGGCGCGAGATGCTCGACCGGCACAGCTTCGACCTGGTGCTGATCGCGACGCCCACGGACATGCACGCGCCGATGACGCTCGCGGCGCTCGACAAGGGCGCGCATGTGCTGTGCGAAAAGCCGACGGCGCTCGATGCCAATGAGGCGCGGGCGATGCTGGAGCGGGCCGAGGGGCTCGGCCGGGTGCACATGATCGATCACGAGATGCGGTTCAACCCGACCCGGGCGCGGATCGCCGAGCTGATCGCGGACGGCGAGATCGGCGAGATCCGGCACGTCAACATCGCCAATATCGGCTCGTCCTGGGCCAATCCGGCGTCGCACGCCAAGGGCGACTGGTGGAGCCTTGCCGAGCACGGCGGCGGACGGCTGGGTGCCAATGGCAGCCACCAAGTCGACATGCTGCGCTGGTGGCTGGGTCCGGTGCGGTCGGTGGTCGGCCAGACGCTGACCATGGTTCCCGACCGGCTGGACAAGACCACAGGAGAGAAGTGGACGGCGACGGCGGACGACGTCGCATACTTCACCCTCGAGATGCAGCGTGGGGCGCTGGTCCAAGTGTTCCTGAGCGGGGTTGCCGCCAACAATGTTGGCAATCTCACCCAGGTGTTCGGCTCGAAGGGCACGATCCTGCTCGACAATGCCAACGAGAAGCTGCTGCTGTCCAGGAACGGCGGCGCCTATGAGGATGTCAGCGTCAGCGATCCCGATGCGCAACTGCCGGGCCTCAATGCCGGCATCTGGAATGTCTCGGTGGTCGGCGCGCTGCGCGAGTTGACCGGCGCCATCGCCGAGGGGCGGAAGCTCAGGCAGGGCGCGACGTTCTTTGACGGCCTCGCCAACCAGCTGGTGCTCGATGCGGTGCGCGAATCGACGGCGGCGCGCCGATGGATCGACCTGCCGGAGGAGCTGTCGTGAGCGGCAGGCTCGCGGGCCGGACGGCCATCGTCACCGGCGCGGCGCAGGGGCTCGGCGCGGCGATCGCGCAGCGCTTCGCCCGGGAAGGCGCGCGGCTGGCGCTGGTCGACTACAACGGGCCGGGTCTCGCCGAGACCGTCGCCGCCTGCGGCGGCAGCGCCACGGGGTTCGAGGCTGACCTCTCGAGCGCCGACTCGACGCGCGACGTCATTGCGCGGATCTTCGGGCAAGTCGGCACGGCCGACACGCTGGTCCACAATGCGGCGATCCTGATTGAAACGCCGTTCGCCGACGAGGACTTTTCGAGTTTCTTCAAGACGGTGAATGTCGGGCTGCAGGCCGGCTTCCAGTTCGCCCGCGCGCTCTGGCCTACCATGCAGACCAATCGCGGCGGGGCGCTGGTGTTCGTCTCGTCGCGCTCGGGCATTGAGGGCTTTGCCAGAGAGAGCGCCTATTGCGCCGCCAAGCACGCGCTCGAAGGCCTGTCGAAGTCGTTGGCGCTCGAAGGCGCGGCACATGGCATCCTGTCCCACACGGTGACGCCCGGCATGTACATGAAGACGCCGATGTCGGCGCGCAACTATAGCGACGAGCTCAAGGCCAAATGGGTCGACCCGATGCGGCTGACCTCGGCGTTCGTCGCGCTCGCCGAACGACGCGATGCGTCCCTCAGCGGTCAGCGCCTCGATGCTTGGGCGATGTCGCAATCGATCGACGGCGCGGAGACCGCGCACGCCTGAGGCGGTGATCGCGGGCTATCGCGCCGAGGCCGCGCCGGTGCGGCGGAAGTCGGCGTGGGCGTTCCAGCCGCCGGCGGGATCGCGCCAGACCATCTGGAACGAGCCCATGTTCCAGTCCCAGGGCGGCGTCGGCGCAAGCCGGATGCCGCGGGCGGTGAGATCGACTACGGTCTGCGGCGACAGCCGGCCTTCAACTGCGAGGATGTAGTCGTCGGTGAGCGGCAGCATGCGGGGGACGTCCGAGGCGGCGTCGGGCGTCATGCCGAAATCGAGGATATTGACCAGCATCTGGACCACCGTCGCGTAGACGTTGCCGGGGGTGCCGAGACCGAGCCAGGGCTTGCCGTCGCGCATGACGAAGGTGTTGCCGATGATGTTGCGCATGCGCACGCCCGGCACGCGCCAGGTCTGGAAATGCGCGGCCATGGAACTGTGTTCGTGCGAGCCCATCATGGCGACGCCGCCGACGGCAAAGCCGGGGATGCCGCCCGACTGGATGGTATTCATCATCTGGATGACGTTGCCGTGCGCATCGGCGATCGAGATCTCGCAACTGCCGAGCGGCGCCTTGCTGAGGCTCGACTTCGCCGCCGGCCAGCCGGTCGCCGCAAAGGCCGGGGCACCACTGCCGAGCCGCACGTGTTCGGTCAGGTCGGCGCGCGGGCGGCTCGAGCGAAGGATGTTGGCGAGGCTCCGGTGATAGGCCGGGTCCATCAGCGCGGCGGTCGCGTCCCCGAAGGCGACGGAATCGTGGAGGAAGCCGACGGCCTGTTCGGCGAGCCGCAGCAGATGGCCCATGTAGTAGACGTAATCGGCACCCATCGGCTCCATGCCGGCGACGCCCAGTTCGTCGAGGACGCCGAGGATGATGGCGCAGAAGACTGCCTGCCGTTCCGGCGGGCCGAGGCTGACGATGTCGTGGCCGCGATGCGAAAAGCCGAGCGGGGTCTGCCAGCGCGGCGGATTGGCGGTCATGTGCTCGATCCGCACCGGCCAGCCGAGGGCGTTGCCGGCGGCGACGAAGTCGCGGGCCCAGCCCCCGGTGGTGAAGTGCTCGGGGCCAACGCTCGCGAGACTGCGCAGCGTCGCCGCGAGTTTTGGATTGCGCTGCACTTGGCCGACCGGCACCAAATGGCCATCGGGCATGAAGACCTCGCGGCCCTCGGCGAAATAGGTGAAGAACGGCGCGGCGAAGACGTTGACGCCGTATTCGAAGGACGAGACCGGGTGGCCCTCCTCGGCCCAGCGGATCGCCGGCGCGACGAGGCGGGCCCAGGGGAGCGAGCCGAATTTTTCGTACAGCGTGCCGAGGCCGGGCATGAAGCCGGGGATCGCCGCCTGCGGACCCGGCGCGTGTTCGCGGGCCCAGCCGCCGACGCCGTTGACCGGGCGAAACGGCGCAAGGTCGGGTGCGAGCGTGCCGAGCGCATTGAGCTGGTGCGTCGTGCGCGTCTGCTCGTCCCAATAGAGGCACGAGACCATGCCGGCATGGCTGGTGAGATGCGGTTCGACCGCGGCCTGCACCAAGGCCCCGGCAATCGCCGCATCGGCGGCGTTGCCGCCTTCGGCGAGGATCGCCATCACGGTTTCGGTGACGATCGGGTTGCCGGTGCTGGCGGCCATGCGGGGGCCGTGAACGACGGGCTTACGGCCCTGGTCGACGATATGGGGCGAGGTCAATCGCGGGGCTCCATGGCGTCGCGGAGGCCGTCGCCGAGGAAGTTGACGGCGAGCACGGTGAAGAGGATGCAGAGCCCCGGTGCCATCGCCAGCCACGGCGCCTGGCTGAGCCAGGGGCTCGCCGCGTTCAGCAGGTTGCCCCAGGTCGGCACCGGCGGCTGGATGCCGAAGCCGAGAAAGCTGAGCGCCGATTCGAGGAGGATGGCGCTGCCGACCGCGAGGGTGGCGGCGACGGTGATGGGGCCGACGGCATTGGGGAGGATGTGGCGGATGATGAGGCGGGGTCCGCTGGCGCCCAGCGCCCGCGCGGCCTCGACGAATTCGCGTTCGCGCAGCGCCAGGAACTGGCTGCGGACGAGCCGGGCGGTGCCCATCCAGATCAGCGCGCCGACGATCGCGACCAGCAGCGGCGGGCTCGGGCGGAAGAGGCCCGAGAGCAGCAGCACCAGCGGCAGGGTCGGGATCGACAGCATGACGTCGGTGAAGCGCATCAGGAGGGTGTCGACCCAGCCGCGATAGAAGCCCGACAGCGCGCCGACGAGGGTGCCGAGCAGCGTGGCGATGATGGCGCCGGCGAGGCCGACCGCGAGCGAGACGCGGCCGCCATAGATCAGCCGCGTCATGGCGTCGCGACCGAGTTCGTCGCTGCCCAGCCAATGGGCGGCGTTCATCGGGCCGGGCGAGCCGATGAGGTTAAAATCCTGGCCGTCGAAGGTGTAGGGAACCACATAGGGCCCGAAGATGACGATCAGTGCCTCGAGCACGAGGACGATCAGCCCGAGCACGGCGATCTTGTGCTTGAGGAAGCGGCGGACGACGCGGCGGCCGTAGGAATCGGGCGGCGCTTCAGCAAGCGTCGGCAGGGTCGTGTCAGCCATAGCGGATCCTCGGGTCGAGCGCCGCGTAAGCGAGATCGGCGACGATGTTGGCAATGACGATGCCGAGCGAGCCCATCATCATCAGCCCCATCAGCATGGGGTAGTCGCGGCCATTCATGCTCTCCATGAACAGCCGACCGATGCCGGGCCAGGCGAACACGGTCTCGGTGATGACGGCGCCCGAAATGACGGAGGCGAAATCGACCGCGATGACCGTGACGGCCGGGATCAGCGCGTTGCGCAGGGCATGGAGGAACACCACGCCGCTCTCGCTGCGGCCCTTGGCGTAGGCGGTGCGGATGTAGTCCTGGTTGAGCACGTCCATCATGCCGGCGCGGACGAACCGGCTCCAGCTGGCGACGGTCGCGAGCGACAGCACGGCGGCGGGCATCACCAGATGCGCGAGCCGATCGCCGAAGGTGCCGTTGCCGATCGACTGGTAGCCGGCGGAGGGGAGCCAGCCGAGCTCGACCGAGAACAGCAGCTGGAGCAGCAGTGCCAGCCAGAACACCGGGGTCGAGATGCCGGCAAACGAGATCAGCGTCAGGGTCGTGTCGAGCTTGCTCCCGCGGCGCGAGGCCGAGACGATGCCGAGGGGAATGGCGATCAAGAGCGAAATGATCAGCGCGAGGCCGCCCAGTTCGAGCGTCGGGCCGAGGCGGACGAGGATCTCGCCGAGCACCGGCTTGCCGCTGCGGATCGAAAAGCCCCAGTCGCCGGTGACCATGGCCTTGAGCCACAGCACGTATTGCATCGGCACCGGCTGATCGAGGCCGTAGCGGGCGGCGATCTGCTGGAGGGCCTCGGGGCTGACCGAGGGGTTGTCGGCATAGACGTCGAGCGGACCGCCCGGCGCCAGATGCACGATCGTGAACAGGATCAGCGAAATGCCGAACAGGAGCGGGATCGCTCCGAGGAGCCGGCGCACGATGAAGCCGAGACTCATGCCGCCTCCAGGTGGAAAACAAAGGTCTCCGGCAATCTATGCCGGAGACCGGGTTGCGAGAAGGGTGAGATCAGGACTCGATGTACCAGGCGGCCGTGTCGACGAAATTGGTCATGTTCGTCGGGTTGGGCACGAAGTTCTTGAGAGTCTTGAGCTTGGCGATGAGCGCCACGTTGGTGGTCAGCGGGATCGTCGGCAGGTCGGTGGCGATGATCTTCTGGAACTCGGTCGCTGCGGTCTTGCGGGCCGCCGGGTCGAGCGTGTTCTCGAAGGCCTTCAGCGCCGCGTCGAGATCGGGGTTGGAGTAGGACTGGCCGTTATTGGCGCCGCCCGTGCCCCAGAACACCGAGTAGACCGGGTCGGCCGAGGTGATCCAGCGGCCATAGATCAGGTCGTAGCCGCCCTTGTAGCGGGCCTCGCGATAGGCGACGCCGCTCTGGTTGTTGGCCACGGCCTCGATGCCGATGGCCTTGAGCTCGGTGATGATCACCTGCTGCACCAGTTCGTCGTCGGCGCGGCCGGCCTGCACCATGAACTTGTAGCTGAGCTTGTTGCCGTCCTTGGCGCGGATGCCGTCGCTGCCCATGGCATAGCCGGCGTCATCGAGGGTCTTGTTGGCAGCGGCGACGTCGAAGTCGAGCACCGGGGTGCTGTCGTCGTAGAACTCGAACACCGGCACGACCGGGGACTTGATCGGCTTGGGGTAGCCGCCCTGGGCCTTGGAGAGGACCGTGCGGTCGATCGCCTGGGCGATGGCCTTGCGCACGGCGAGGTCGGCGAGCGTGGGGTTCTTGAAGTTGAAGTCGAGGTGCTGCCAGCTGAGCAGCGGCCCGGTGATCAGCTCGATGCGATCGACGCCGGTCAGCTGCTGCGCCTGGTTGTAGGGGGTCTGGACGACGAGATCGACTTCGCCCGACTTGAGCTGGGTGACGAGCGTATTGGTGTCGGGGATCATCTTGAAGACGATGCCGTCGAGGTAGGGCAGGGCATCGCCGTTCTCGGCCTTCTTCCAGTAGCCGTCATAGCGCTCGAGCGCGACGTACTGGCCGGTGACGAATTCCTTGACCTTGAACGGGCCGGTGCCGATCGGGGTCTGGTTGTAGCTCGAGGTGTTGAGGTCGGTGCCTTCCAGCGCGTGCTTGGGGAAGATACCGAAGGTGAACAGCGTCGAGGCGAAGGTCGGCAGAATGGTGTTGTAGTTGACGACGACAGTGAGGTCATCGGGGGTATCGATCGACTCGACTTCGGACGAACCGTCCTTGGATTCGGCGATGAACTTTTCGTCCTTGACCGCTTCCCAGGTGTATTTGACGTCGGCCGAGGTGAAGGGCTTGCCGTCGTGCCAGGTGACGCCGGGGCGGAGCTTGTAGCTGACCTTCATGGTCTTGCCGTCGGCGGCAACGACGATGCCGCCATTGGCAATGGTCGGCACTTCGGTGGCGAGCACCGGCACGTACTTGGCGTCCTTGTCGGGCGCGAGGAGACCCTCGACCACGGCGGCCTGGGCATCGCCGAGGAAGCCGGTCGAATAGACGTTCATGGTGTCGATCTCGTAGGTGAGACCAACCGTGAGCGTGCCGCCCTTCTGCTGCGCCCAAGCGGGGATCGCATGCATCACGGTCGCGGCGGCAGTCGATGCCAGCATGGCCTGAATGGCCGTGCGGCGGGTCATCTTCATTGTCATGACAGTCGTCCCTTTTCCCTTTGGTGCCCCGATTGGGGATTGGCGTGTCTACGGTCGCCGGCCGGTCCCCGGTTCAGTATCCGAGGGTCCGGTCGACCACGTGGGTCAGCGGCTCGCCGCGTTCGTAGCGGCGAATGTTCTCGGCCATCTGCTTGACGGCCGTGTGTGCATGCGTCGGCGCCGCGACGTGCGGCGAGATCATGATCTTGGCGTGCCGCCAGAACGGATGCTCGGGCGGCAGCGGCTCTGTGCGGAAGACATCGAGCGCGGCCGCGGTGAGCTGGCCGCTGTCGAGGGCCGCGATCAGGTCGGCATCGACCACATGGCCGCCGCGGGCGCCGTTGATGAAGAAGCCGCCATGCCCGAGCGCGCCGAACACCGAGGCGTCGAGAATGTTCTCGGTCTCGGCGGTGAGCGGCAGGAGGCTGACGAGAATGTCGGCGCCGCGGACGGCGTCGAGCAGATGCTCGCGGCCGGCAAAGCTCCGCGCACCCTCGATGCCGCGACCGGACCGGCTCCAGACCCGGGTGTTGAAGCCGAAGCGGACGAAATGCGCGGCGACGGGGGCGCCGAGCGCGCCGGCGCCGAGCACCGTGACGATGCGCTCGCGCGCCAGCTTTTCGGGCTGCGGTTCCCAGACGCCCTTCGCCTGCAGATCGCGGTAGAGGGCGAAATTGCGGTGCCAGGCGAGGGCGTGGCCCAGCACCCAGTCCGCCATGCCCTCGACGAGACCGTCGTCGACGAGGCGGACGATGGGCAGGCCCGCCGGGACTTCGCCGCTCGCCAGGAGGTGCTCGATACCGGCGTTGAGGCTCAGCACGACTTCGATGCCGGGGACGGCGCCGATGACCCCGGGGGTGGGCCGGCCGACGACGATATAGGGCACCGGCGCGTCGCCGGGACCGGGCGCGGCGGTCAGCACTTCATGCATCGGCAGTTCCGCGCGGAACAGCGACGCGAGGTGCTCTGGATTGCCGCGCGAGGCGATAAATATCCGTTTCATGACAGGCAGCATGGTGCGTCAGACCGAAGGCACGCAATGCCAGAAAAAATCCGCTTTGTGCGCATTTGAACTCATGCGGTAAGCAAACGCGGCACCACGCCCAAATTTGAGGCAGGCCGCAAAACGCCAGCCTTTCTGCCGGGGTGCGGCCAGGACGGGATGATGAAGCGGGATTGGCCGTAAGGCCGATCTATTCCGAAAGCTGCAGTTCGTCCTTGCGGATACAGGCCACGGCATGGTCGAGGCCGACGACCTCGAGCGGCGGGATGGCCTCGGCGCATTTGTCGATGGCGAACGGACAGCGGGTGCGGAAGACGCAGCCCGAGGGCGGATTGACCGGGCTCGGGATGTCGCCCTTCAGCATCACCCGGTCGCGCCTGAGGGTCGGATCGGGCACGGGCGCCGCATCGAGCAGGGCGCGGGTATAGGGGTGGCGCGGATGGAGGTAGAGGTCGGAGGCCCGCGCGGTTTCCATGACGTGGCCGAGATAGAGCACGATCACCCGGTCGCAGAGGAACTCGATGACGCTGAGGTCGTGGCCGATGAACAGGATCGACAGCCCCATTTCGCGCCGCAGGTCCTGCAGGAGGTTGATGATCTGCGCCTGGATCGAGACGTCGAGCGCCGAGACGGGCTCGTCGGCGACGATGAATTTCGGATTGACCGCCAGCGCCCGGGCGATGCCGATGCGCTGGCGCTGGCCGCCCGAGAACTCGTGCGGGTAGCGGGCGGCGGCATTGGCCGGGAGCCCGACCTTTTCGAGGAGATCGGCGACACGCTGCCGGCGGTCCTGCCGGGTGCCGATGTGGTGGAGATGGAGCGCCTCGCCGATGATGTCGCCGACGCTCATGCGCGGGTTGAGGCTCGCATACGGATCCTGGAAGATGATCTGCATCTGGCTTCGCAGCGCCTTGAGCGCGCCCGCGTCGAGACTGGTGACATCGCTGCCGTCGAACTCGACTGTGCCCGCGGTCGGCTCGACCAGCCGCAGCACGGCGCGACCGAGCGTGGTCTTGCCCGATCCCGATTCGCCGACCAGGCCGACGACCTCGCCGGGCCGGACGCTGAACGATACGCCGTCGACGGCCTTGACCGTGACGCCGGCGTCGAACAGCGTCTTGCCGACGGGAAAGTGGACCTTCAGGTCGGTGACGCGGAGGAGATCGTCAACCATCGAGGTCGGCCCAGCGGATGCAGCGCGCGCTGTGCGACGGCTCGACCGGCAGCATCGGCGGCACGGCGGCGCGGCAGGCGTCGATGACAAAGGCGCAGCGCGGATTGAAGTCGCAGCCCGGCGGCGGCCGGCGCGGATCGACGACGCTGCCGGGAATGGCCTTGAGCCGGGGCTCTTCGCCGCGGGCGCGGGCGGCATGGTCCATCACCGGCATGCTGGCGAGGAGGCCGCGCGTATAGGGGTGGCTGGGGCGGGCGAACAATTGCCGGACCGGGGCGCTTTCGACGATGCGGCCGCCATACATCACCTCGACGCGGTCGGCGATCTCGGCGACGACGCCGAGGTTATGGGTGATGAACAGGATGCCCATGCCGATCTCGCGCTGCAGCCGGCGCATCAGCTCGAGGATCTGGAGCTGCACGGTGACGTCGAGCGCGGTGGTCGGCTCGTCGGCGATCAACAGCGCGGGATTGCAGGTGAGCGCCATGGCGATCATGACGCGCTGGCGCATGCCGCCCGACATCTGGTGCGGATAATTGGTGGCGCGGCGCTTGGGGTCGGGGATTTCGACCAGCGCCAGCATGTCGATGGCGCGCTGCCAGGCGGCGGCGCTGCTGAGGCCCTGATGCAGGCGCGCCGACTCGGCCACCTGGGCGCCGACCATCTGGGTCGGGTTGAGGCTGGTCATGGGCTCCTGGAAGATCATCGAGATCTCGTTGCCGCGGATCTTGCGCATGACGCTTTCGGGCTGCTGCGCCAGATCGCGGACGGTGCCGTCGCGGCCGCGGAACAGCACCTCGCCGCCGGCGATCGAACCGACGCCCTTGGCGAGGAGGCGCATCACCGAGAGGCTGGTGACCGATTTGCCGGAACCGCTTTCGCCGACCACGGCCACGGTCTCGCCGGGATGGACGACCAGGCTCACGCCCTTGACGGCGCGCACGGTGCCGCTCTCGGTGCGGAACTCGGTGACGAGGTCCTTGATCTCGAGCAGCGGCGGCTGGGTCGCAAAATCCGTCAAGGGTTGAGCTGCCCCGCCCGGTCCATCTCCTGGCCGACCCAGGCGAGCGGGACGTGTCCGAAGCTCAGCAGCGTGTCGTGGAATTCGATGAGGTCGCCGTTCCAGCGGCGGCGCAGCGCCTTGATGCC
>JANXSI010000697.1 GCA_025352765.1 Devosia sp.
GCGTCGCCGATGATGTCGACCGGATTGGACCGCGACCACGTCGCCGGCAGTGCCGCGTCCAGCGCCGCCATGGTCGCCGGCGTCAGCGTCGCCAGTTCGCAGCCCTGGTCGAGCAGCTGGTCGATCGCCAAGACGCCCGCGCCGCCGCCATTGGTGACGATCGCGATGCGCCCCCGCTCGAGCGGCTGGAACCGCGCGGTGACCTCCGCCGCATTGAACAGATCGTCGAGATCGGCGACCCGAATGACACCGGCGCGCCGCAGGGCCGCATCGATCACCCGGTCGGCCCCGGCCAGCGCCCCTGTGTGAGTCAGCGCGGCCTTCGCGGCTTCCGCGTGGCGCCCCGGCTTGACCGCGATGATCGGCTTCACCCGAGCCGCAGAGCGCGCCGCCGACATGAACTTGCGCGCCGCCGGGACGGATTCGAGATACATCAGGATCGCCGTCGTCTCATCGTCGTCGGCCAGCATGTTGATGCAATCGCCCACGTCGACGTTGGCCATGTCGCCCAGCGAGAACACGTGCGAAAAGCCGATCCCCTCAGCCGCCGCCCAGTCGATCACCGACGATACGATCGCCCCCGATTGCGAGATGAGGCCCAGCTTGCCGGCGGCAGGCGCGATGTGGGTGAAGCTCGCATTGAGCGAGACGTGCGGCGCCAGCAACCCGATCGTGTTCGGCCCGATGATCCGCAGCAGATGCGGTCGGGCCGCCTCGAGCATATGCCGACGCATCTCGGCATCGAGCCCCGCGGTAAGAACGACCGCGACCTTGGTGCCGCGCTTTCCCAACTGACCCACCAGGTCCACCACCGTTTCTGGCGGCGTCATGATCACCGCGAGGTCAGGTGCCTCCGGCAGATCGGCGATGTGGCGGTAGCATTTGAGACCGAGCACTTCGTCGTACTTGACGTTCACCGGATAGACCGCGCCGGCGAATCCGCCCTTGAGGATGTTGTTCAGCACCACATAGCCGACGGCGCCCTCGCGGTTGGAGGCGCCAATGACGGCAACCGACCGGGGAACGAGCGCGCTCTCGAGGTTTCGGATCGTCATAGTGGAACTCCTGGGGCTTGCTCGAGACCGTTCGGGCGGCGCAGCATGGACGTGATACCGCGGTCTGGTGACACGGAAGCAGTACGCCTTGCTTGATCAGGGTCAATCCGCGACAGCCCTTCGCTGATATGCCCACTTCGGGCAGCCAGCGCACGCCCGAAACGATCGGATATCACAGTGAACAAGCCGACCATCCAGCAATTCTATGAGAGCCAGTCCAGCGCCATTCTCGCCGGTGTTGCGATCCTCGGCCTCGCCACGGGCGGGGCCCTGTGGTGGTCGGGCAACCAGGGCGGCGCCGGCATCGCCTGGAGCATTGCGACGGCGCCAGTCCTCCTGGGGCTGTTCGTCCAGATCGTCACTTCGCTCCGGCGCGGCGACGTCGGTCTCGACATTGTCGCCGCGCTCTCGATGTCGGCCGCCCTGGGCTTCGGCGAGCCGCTCGCCGGCAATGTCGTCGCACTCATGTACGCCGGCGGACAACTGCTTGAGAATTTCGCGCAGGGGCGAGCCCGCCGGGAAATGACCGCGCTCCTCGGTCGCGTCGCCCGTACCGCCATGTGCTACCACGACGGTGTTCCTGTCGAAGTGCCGATCGAAACGCTGAAGCCCGGCGATCGCCTGCTGATCCGCCAGGGCGAGGTACTGCCGGTCGATGGCCATGTCGTCGGTTCGGTAGCCGTCCTCGACCTCTCCGCTCTCACCGGCGAATCCGTCCCACAGAAGATCGACGACGGCGGCGAAACGCTGAGCGGCGCGACCTCCGCCGGCCCCGCCTTCGACCTCGTGGCGAGCCGCGCGGCGGCCGACAGCACCTATGCCGGCATCGTCCGGCTGGTCGAAGCTGCACAGGCCACCAAGCCGCCGATGGTCCGCCTGGCCGATCGCTACGCGGTCTGGTTCCTGGGGCTGACGCTGGTAATCTCCGGGCTCGCCTGGTTCCTGGCGGGTGATCCCCACCGCGCCCTCGCCGTACTCGTCGTCGCCACCCCCTGCCCCTTGATCCTTGCGGTCCCGGTCGCGCTGATCTCCGGCATGTCGCGGGCCGCGGGCATAGGCGTTCTGGTCAAGAGTGGCGCTGTCTTCGAATCCCTGGCGCGGGTCCATACCGCCATCCTCGACAAGACCGGCACGCTCACCGACGGCTCGGCCGTGGTGACCCAGATCCGCACCACCGAGGGAATCACCGAGAACGAGGTGCTACGCCTCGCCGCCAGCGCCGATCTCGCGTCCACCCATGTCGTTGCCGCGGCGCTGATCAAGGCCGCTCGTAGTCGCGACCTCACCCTCTCGCCCCCCGAGGGGATCGTCGAAACCGCCGGCGAGGGCGTCGTCGGCCGGGTCGATGGTCTTACCGTCGCCGTCGGTGGCAAGAAGTTCGTCGGCAATCTCACCAACGCCGCCGCGTTCACCACCCTCGGCGAGGGGCTCGCGCCCAGCATGATGACGGTGGCTCTCGCCGTCGATGGCGTGCCCAAGGGCCTTATCGTGCTCGAAGACCCCGTGCGCGGCGATGCCAGTGACGCCCTCTCGGCCTTCCGCGAGGCGGGCATCTCGCGCATCGTTCTCGCCTCAGGCGACCGCAGCGACATCGCCGAGCATGTGGGCGCGTCGCTAGGCGTCGATCTGGTGCTGGGCGACCTCGACCCCGCGGGCAAGATCGCCGCGATCCAGGCCGAGGCCAAGGCCGGTCCGGTGATGATGGTAGGCGACGGCGTCAATGACGCCCCCGCCCTTGCGGCGGCCAGCGTCGGCGTCGCCATGGGCGCCCGCGGCGCCGCAGCATCCTCTGAAGCCGCTGGCGTCGTGGTCCTCGTCGATGCCCTGTTTCCACTCGCCAGGGCCATCACCATCGCCCGTCGAACCCGTACCATCGCCCTCGAGAGCGTGTTCATCGGCCTCGGACTGTCGATCGCGGCGATGATCGTGGCCGCCCTCGGCTACCTGCCACCGGTTCAGGGCGCTCTGCTGCAGGAGGTCATCGACGTCGCGGTGATCCTCAACGCCCTGCGCGCGTTGCGCTGAACAGCTCGCCTTCAGTCATGCCGCGATGCATCGCGGCATGACCACCACATCATGTTGGCCGGTGTGCTACACTGTTCCGTCGACCGTTCCCGGTCGCCGCGTGTCAAAGGTCGTGGTCGATGTGTTTTTCTCCGACCGCGAGCTTCGTGACCGCCGCCGTCACCGGCACAGCGGGCCTGTTCGCCCTGTCGCGCACCAGAAACTGGCACGAATGGCCCATTGCCGCCATGCCGCTGATCTTCGCCGTCCAGCAATGCATCGAGGGAGCGCTCTGGCTGACGCTGCCTGATGCAGCCGACCAGCCGCTCGCCGTCGGCCTTGTCGGGATGTTCCTGTTCTTCGCCCAAGTGTTCTGGCCGACCTACGCCCCGCTCGCGGTGCTCCTCATCGAGCCGCACAAGGGACGGCGGCGCACCATGCTGGCTTGCCTCGCGGTCGGTGCCGTGACCAGCGCCTACCTGCTGTGGGGCCTCGTCAGCCACGGCCAAAGCGCCGCCATCGTCAACGACCACATCGTCTATGGCACTGAGGTCAAGTTCTCGGTCATCCTCGGGCTCGCCTACCTCGTGGGCGCCTGCGTCCCCGCCCTGCTGTCGACGCATCGTGCGGTTCTCGCCGTCGGCGTCGTCGTCATGGTGGGCGCAACAGTGACCTTCTTTGCCTATTGGGAGTGGTTCGCCTCGGTCTGGTGCTTCTTCGCTGCCGCCGCCAGCGCGCTGGTCCTGCTCTATTTCGAGCGGACCCCGCCCAAGCGCCCTGCCGCAGCGGCCTAACTACGGGAACCGCCGAGCACCTGAAGACAATGACGGGCGATCGTCATCTCCTCGTTGGTCGAGATGACTCGGACGTTGACGCGGCTCTCGGGAGCGCTGATCAGTGCCCCGCCGGCAAGGTTCGCGGTCTCGTCGAGCACGACGCCCAGCCAGCCGAGCTTCTGGCACACCATCTTGCGGATCGCCGCAGCGTGCTCGCCGATCCCGCCGGTAAACACCAGCGCCTCGAGGCCTGCAAGCGATGCCACCATTGCCGCCGTCTCCCGCACCACGTGAAAGACGAACAGTTCGATCGCCTCCTTGGCGCGTTCATCCTCGCTCGCCAGCAGCGTTCGCACGTCGCTCGAAAGCTCAGACACCCCCAGCAGACCGGACTCGTGATAGAGCAGGTGCTCGAGCGCATCGGCAGAGAGTCCCTCCGTGCGCTGCAGATAGAGCAGGATTCCAGGGTCGATCGCGCCGCTGCGCGTCCCCATCACCAGCCCGTCGAGCGTACTGAACCCCATCGTCGTGTCGACGCTTATTCCGTCTCGCATCGCGCAAAGGCTCGCGCCGTTTCCCAGATGCGCCACGACCGTCCTCTTTGGCTCCGCGTCCGGGATCGCCGCCAGTTCTCCCGCGATGAATTCGTACGAGAGCCCATGAAACCCGTACCGCCGGATACCCTTCGCCTCGTAGGCTCGCGGGATCGCGTAGCGGCTGACCGGCGGCTGCAGCCGATGATGGAACGCTGTGTCGAAGCAGGCGATCTGCACGAGCTCGGGCTTCTCATCGGCGACCGCGTGCAACAGCGCCAGCCCCAGCGGCTGATGCAGCGGCGCCAGCGGAGTCAGCGCGGTGAGCGCCGCACTCACCTCGGGCGTGACACGACACGGCTCCGTGAACTCCACCCCACCGTGGACGATCCGATGCCCGGCGGCCAGGAGCGGCCGGTCACCCAGATAGGTGTCGACCCAATCCAGCAGATGCCGCACCATTTTCGGCCGCGACACCTCGCCATCGTCCCAGCTTTGCTCCGCAACAACCCGCCCGGACGCGTCGGTCGCGCGCAACTGCGGTCGCGTCCCGATCCCCTCGATCTGGCCCTTGCCGATGGCCACCGGATTGGCCCCCGACACGGTCTCGAACAGCGCGAACTTGATGCTGGACGACCCGGCGTTCAGCGCCAGGATCACGCCGCTCGCCGCGCGCTCACCGGACATCGGCGCGATACTGCATCATCCGGGCCATTGCCAGCCGGTGATCTCGGGCATGTCCTCGCCATGCTCGCGCACATACTGCGTGTGGTCGTCGAGCTTGGCGTAGAGCCGCGCAATGACCTCCGCCCCCTTCTCGCCCAGCCACGGCACATTGCGGATCGCCGCAATCGCCAGGTGGAAGCGGTCGATCTCGTTGATCACGGTCATGTCGAACGGCGTCGTCGTCGTTCCCTCCTCGCGGAACCCGTGCACGTGGATATTGACGTGATTGGTCCGCTTATAGGTCATGCGGTGAATGAGATACGGATAGCCGTGATAGGCGAAGATCACCGGCCTGCTGGTGGTGAAAATCCGGTCGAAATCGGCCGTCGCGAGACCGTGCGGATGCTGCGTTTCATCCTGCAGCGTCATCAGGTCGACGACGTTGACGACGCGGACCGACAGCTCTGGCAATTCGCGCCGCAGGATGTCGACCGCCGCGAGCGTCTCGAGCGTCGGCACGTCGCCAGCGCAAGCCATCACCAGATCCGCCTCGCGCCCGCGCTGCTCATTGCCTGCCCAGGCCCACATCCCGGCCCCGGCCGCGCAGTGCGCCGCGGCGTCCTCGATCGACAGCCATTGCGGCGCCGGCTGCTTCCCCGCAACGATCACGTTGATGCGGTTGAAGGTGTTGAGGCAATGGTCGGTGACCCACAGCAGGGTGTTGGCATCGGGCGGCATGTACACGCGCACGATGTCGGATTTCTTGTTGGTGACGAGGTCGACGAAGCCCGGATCCTGGTGCGAGAAACCGTTGTGGTCTTGCCGCCAGACATGCGACGTCAGCAGATAATTGAGCGAGGCGATCGGGGCGCGCCAGGCGAGATTGCGCGACACCTTCAGCCATTTGGCGTGCTGGTTGAACATCGAGTCGACGATGTGGATGAACGCTTCGTAGCACGAAAAGAACCCGTGCCGGCCGGTGAGCAGATAGCCCTCGAGCCAGCCCTGGCAGAGGTGCTCGCTCAACACCTCCATCACCCGCCCGTCCTGCGCCAGATGCACGTCGTAAGGCTCGATTCGTTCCATCCATACCCTGTCGGTGACGTCGAACACCGCATCGAGCCGGTTGGAGGCCGTCTCGTCTGGGCCCATCAGCCGGAAATTGCGCGCCTCGGCGTTGAGCGCCATCACGTCGCGCAGATACTCGCCCATTACCCGCGTGGCTTCGCCCATCGTCCGGCCCGGGACGGCCACCGGCACCGCATGCGCGCGATAGTCCGGCAAAACCAGGTCGTGCTTCAGCAGGCCGCCATTGGCCTGCGGATTGGCCCCCATGCGCCGCGCGCCCGATGGCGCCAGCGCTCTGAGTTCGGGCAGCAAGGCACCCGAGGCGTCGAACAATTCGTCGGGGCGGTAGCTCCGCATCCAGTCTTCGAGGATCTGCCGGTGCGAGGCATTGTTGCGGGCATTGTCGACCGGCACCTGATGGGCCCGCCAGAAGTCTTCGACCTTCTTGCCATCGACGACCTTGGGGCCAGTCCAGCCCTTGGGACTGCGCAACACGATCATCGGCCAGCGCGGCCGCTCGACATCGCCCTTCGCCTGTCGGGCCGCAGACTGGATCGCCGCGATGCGGTCCATCGCCGTATCGAGGATCTGCGCCATCCGCTCATGCATCAAGACTGGTTCGTGGCCCTCGACGAACAGCGGCTCGTAGCCGTACCCGGTGAACAGGGCCGTCAGTTCCTCGTCACTCATCCGGCCCAGGATCGTCGGACTTGCGATCTTGTAGCCGTTGAGGTGAAGGATCGGCAGCACCGCGCCGTCATGCCGGGGATTGAGGAACTTGTTGGAATGCCACGAGGTCGCGAGCGCCCCCGTCTCGGCTTCACCGTCGCCGACCACGCAGGCCACCACCAGATCCGGATTGTCGAATGCCGCTCCATAGGCATGGACCAGCGAATAGCCCAACTCGCCACCCTCATGGATCGACCCCGGAGTCTCGGGCGACGCGTGGCTCGGAATGCCGCCCGGGAACGAGAACTGCCGGAAAAGCTTCTGGATGCCCGCTTCACTCTGGCTGATCTGCGGATAGATCTCGCTATAGATCCCCTCGAGATAGGTGTTGGCGACCATGCCCGGCCCGCCGTGCCCGGGTCCGCAAATGTAGATCATGTCGAGGTCGCGCTGCGAAATGACGCGATTGAGATGGGCGTAGATGAAATTGAGGCCCGGCGTCGTGCCCCAGTGCCCCATCAGCCGCGGCTTGACGTGCGCCGCCTCGAGCGGCTCACGCAGCAGCGGATTGTCCAGCAAATAGATTTGCCCGACGGACAGATAGTTTGCGGCCCGCCAGTAGCGATCGATCAGGTCGAGCGCCGCGGAATTCAGCCTGGTCGAATCGGTCACGCCGGCTCCTCGTTATTGAGCCGGCAGTGCCGGCAGTTCGCGTCAGCTCAGCGGGACTGCGAAGTGACTGCCGATGAAGTACGGCCAGACGAGCAGGCCCAGCAGCCCCATCCAGAAGTCGAGATGCAGGTAGCCGATCGAAAACAGCCAGCCCGCAAACCATGCAGCGCCAAGCGATGAATGCTGGGTAATATGCACCCGTTCCATGATGAGCCCCCTCTTGTGACAATGTAAAGAAAGTCCGCGCCTCAGCGGCACGGACTGGTCCTGAGGACTATGGTCGGGCCGCGGTCCCGGAGCTTTGATATGCATCAACCTTGGCCGGCAGGACGGACCCGCTAGCGCGGCAGCTTGAGGATCACCTCGAACCCATCGGCACGTCCGGCTCTGGGTGACCGCAAGCTCAGCTCTCCACCAGATTGCCGCATGATGGTCTCGACGATCGAGAGCCCGAGCCCGGAGCCGGCGGCCTCGGTCGACCCACGCGCAAAGCGTTGCGACAATTGCTGCAGTTGGTCGCTCGGAATGAGCGCACTCTCGTTGCCCACCGAGAGCGAGCCGTCGGAGCCGGATGCGATATCGATCGGTGTGTCGGGCTTGCCGTGTTTGATCGCGTTCTCGAGCAGGTTACGCATGACGATTGCGAAGGCGTCGAGATCCATCCGGGCCGTAAGCTGGCCCGGCGACGGTCGCTGGTAGTGGATCAACTCCGGCGACCGCACCACCGAGCGGAAATCCTGCACCACAAGATCGAGTGCCGGCAGCAGGTCCACGGCCGCCTCCGAGGCACCGAGCCCGGTCTCCATCCGCGAGATCTGCAGCAGTTTTTCCGAGAGATCCGAGAGACGCCGCAAGGCCTGCTCGATCTCGCGCGCCCGCGCCGCGCCCGGCGCCGTGCCGATCTCGGCGATCAGTCGCTGGGTCTGCGCCAGCGCTCCGGCGAGCGGCGTACGCAGTTCGTGCGCGCTGTTGGCGGCAAAGGCCCGCTCAGCGTCGAGAGCGGCCCGCAACCGCTCGAGCAGGCGTGCCGTTGCCTCCGCAATGGGTCGCAGTTCGCGGGGTTGGTCGCTGACGTCGAGTGGCTCGAGGTTGCCGCCATCGCGCGCCGCAATCTGCGCGCTCAGCCGATGCACCGGCATCAAAGTCTGTCGGACGATCAGCCAGATACCGATGACACTGAGCGGCAGCAACGGCAGCAGCGGCCAGAACAATGTTCTTGTACTGTCCGCGATCGCCTCGGACCGGTGGCTGGTGATCTCGGCGAGGGTCAGCGTGAGTCCGGTCGTGTCGTCGGTTTCCGAGTACGTCCGGTAGTCCTCGACCGTCCGGAAACCCCGCCGTGGTGCCCCCGAATAGACATCGGGAGGCAGGTCCGCCGAGTCCGCCGTGTGCAGCAGCACGCGTCCGTTTTGGTCGCTGATCTGGTAGTTGAGGTATTCGACGCGCCCCAGAAGCGATGGCGCGAGTTGTCGTGCCGGGCCATCATCGTCGTGATCGCCCAGATCGTCGATGGCCAGCGGCAGCAGCCGTTCGGCTGTCTCCTTGAGCGCAAGATCGAAGGTCTCGTTGAGCTCCTCGGTAAACACATAGTTGGAGCCGATCCCGGCGAGGCACCAGAAGAACGTAATACCGATCACCAGCGTGATGATCAGTCGGCGTGTGATCGACCTTCCGCCCATCAATTCTTCACCCGATAGCCGAGGCCGCGCACCGTCTCGACGCTCTCGCGACCAAGCTTCTTGCGCAGCCGGCTCACATAGACCTCGACGGCGTTGCTCTCCACTTCGGCGCCGAACTCGAACAGCGCGTCCTCGATCTGCGCCTTCGACACCAGGATCCCCGGCGACCGGATCAGCCGCTCGAACACCGCCCATTCCCGCGCCGTGAGATCGACCGCATGGTGGTCGCGCACCACCGACCGGAGCGCGGTGTCGATCTCGAGGTCGCTCAGCAGCAGCTTCGGACTGGGGTTGCCGCCATAGCGGCGGGCCACCGCGCCCAGCCGCGCCGACAGCTCACTGAGATTGAACGGCTTCACCAGATAGTCGTCGGCGCCGGCGTTGAGGCCGTCGATCCGTGACGCGATCTGGTCCTGTGCCGTCAGGATGATCACCGGCGTCACGACACCGCGCTTGCGCAGCGCCCGCAGCAGGTCGATCCCGTGACCGTCCGGCAGGTTGAGGTCGAGCAGCACCAGGTCATAGGCGGTCGTCGCAAGCGCCTCTTCCGCGGCCCCGAGCGCCCGCATCCAGTCGACGCCGTGGCCATCGGCGGCGATGTGATCGCGCACGGCCTCGCCCAGCACATAATCGTCTTCGATCAGCAGAATACGCATGCAACCCCCAGGGCGCGCATCAACGCCTTCAGTCTGACGCCAGCCTGACAGGCCTTTCTCAATGCCTACAGGGCCTTCGAGGGTTGTCAGGTTCATGACAGGTCACCGCGTCAAATATACCCCCAACAAGACACCAGGTGCCCTCCGTCCTACCGGTTTGCGCCAACCCAGCGAGCCTGACAAATGAAAAGACTGCTCCTTCCCATCGTCGTCGTCCTCGCCTCCGGAGGTTATGTCTGGAGCCAGCAGGGCCGCCTCAATGCCGAGACCAGCTTCGGCGTCGACGCCCCTGCCCTGAACGCCACGCTCGACGCAACCGCCACCACGCAGCCGCTCGACAGCGCGCCGCTCCCCCTCCCGCCGGCCTCCTCCCCGCCGCCGCTGATCTCAGCCGCGCCGGCCAGCGCCAAATCTGCGTCTTCCGCAGCGCCGGAGCTCTCAACGGTGGTCGTCGCCATCAGCCCCCCGCGGCCGAAATCGACGACGCCTGCCCCGGTCCCGGCCCCGGCGACCTTGCCCGACGCCGTGGTGACCAAGGCTGCCATTCCGCTGCCGCGCCCCCGCCCCGCCCCGCCCAAGGCCCAGATCGTGCTTGCGGCCGCGACGGTTCCGGCCGCCGGCACCTTCAAGGACGGCAGCTATCGCGGCCCCGCGGCCAACGCCTACTACGGCGAAGTGCAGGTGCAGGCCGATGTGCGGAACGGCCAGCTGGTCAACGTCAAGATCCTGAAGTACCCCAATGATCGCCGCACCTCGCGTTACATCAACAGCCAGGCGCTGCCGATGCTCCAGCAGGAGGCGATCCAGGCCCAGTCCGGCAAGATCGACTACGTCTCGGGCGCGACGCTCAGCAGCGGCGCCTTCGTCCAGTCGCTGACCGCCGCGCTCAACCAGGCGCTCTGACCATGCGCGTTACCCGCATCATGATGGGCATGCCGATCACCATCGAGGTGGTCGGCGCGACCGACCAGACGCTGCACGATCGCGCTTTCGCCTATCTCGAGGCGGTGGACCGCCGCTTCAGCACCTATCGCTCCGACAGCGAGATCAGCGCTATCAACCGCGGCGAGATCGCGCGCGACGACTATAGCCCCGACATGCGCGAGGTCTTTGCGCTGGCCGAGCAGACCTATGCGGAGTCGGACGGCTATTTCGACATTCGGCGGCCCGACGGCACGCTCGATCCGTCCGGCATCGTCAAGGGCTGGGCCATCCGCAACACCGCGAACCTCCTCAGTGAGGCGGGCGCCCGGAACTTCTTCGTTGATGCTGGCGGCGACGTCCAGTCGGCCGGCCGCAACCCCGATGGCGAGGAGTGGCGCGCCGGCATCCAGGACCCGTTCCATCCCATGCAGTTCGTCAAGCTTGTCTATCCGCGGGGGCGCGGCATTGCGACCTCTGGCACCTATGTGCGCGGCCACCACATCTACGATCCGCACCATCCCGACATGCTGATCGACGACGTGGTGAGCCTCACCGTCATCGGTCAGGACGTGCTCGAGGCCGATCGCTTCGCCACCGCCGCCTTCGCCATGGGCAGCGACGGCATCAACTTCATCGAAACCCTTCCCGGTCTCGAGGGCTACCAGATTGACCGCGCCGGCATCGCCACCATGACCTCCGGCTTCAAGGCATTGACCCAACCATGATCTCGACCCTGACGCGGCGCATCGACGCCCTGATCGACGGCACCACCATGTACCGCTTGGTCCTCTATTATCTCGCCGGCCTCTTGGCGATCGCGGCCTTCCTCGCCCCGTTCAAGCTGGTGCCGATCGACGCCACCGCCATCGTCTTCTCGACCGTGCTGATCGTGACCGTCTCTTGGCTCAGCAACTGGCTGTTCGCGAAAGTCTTTCGCGTTCCCGCCAATGTCGAGTCGGCCATCATCACCGCCCTGATCATCGCCCTCATCATGAACCCGGTGGTCGCGACCGACGCCGCCGGCGTCGGCGGGCTGGTCTGCGCCTCGGTCTGGGCGATCGCCTCGAAGTTCATCTTCGCGGTGCGCAAGAAGCACATCTTCAATCCCGCCGCGATCGGTGTGGCGCTGAGCGGCCTGCTGATCGCCCAACCCGCCACCTGGTGGGTTGCCGGCAACCTCACCCTCCTGCCGTTTGTTCTCGTCGGCGGCCTGTTGATCGCCCGCAAGCTGCAGCGCTTCGACATGATCGGCCTGTTCATCGTCGTCAATCTCGCGACCATCGCGCTGACCAACGCCGCAGCCGATGTTCCGCAGGCCCTCACCGAAACGCTGACCCACTCGCCGCTGTTCTTCCTGGCCTTTGCCATGCTGACCGAGCCGCTGACCGCCCCCCAGGCCCGCTGGCCACGCCTCGCCTACGCCGCCATCGTCGGCATCCTCGCCTCGCCGACCATCCACTTCGGCGAGTTCTACCTGACGCCCGAAATCGCCCTGCTCGTCGGCAATGTCTTTGCCTATGTCGTCAGCCCCAAGGGCCGTTTCGCCCTGACCCTGCTGCGCATCGAGCAGGCCGCCAACGGCGCCTACGATTTCGTCTTTTCGCCCGATCGCAAGCTGAAGTTCCGTCCGGGCCAGTACCTCGAATGGACGCTGGGCTTCGCCCACCCCGACAATCGCGGCAATCGCCGCAGCTTCACCATCGCGTCCTCACCCACCGAGGACGAGGTCCGCCTCGGCGTGAAATTCTACCCCTCTGCCAGCAGCTTCAAGCGCGCCCTCGCCGAAATGCAGCCGGGCGACCAGATCTTTGCAACCCAGTTGGCCGGCGAGTTCGTACTGCCGCGCAACCCCGACACCAAGCTCGCCTTCATCGCCGGCGGGATCGGCATAACGCCGTTCCGCTCGATGATCCAGTATCTCATCGACCGCAAGGAAAAGCGGGACATCGTGACCTTCTACGGCAACGCCGAAAGCCGCGACATCGCCTACAAGGACGTGCTCGACACGGCCTCGGACGAACTCGGCCTCAAGACCGTCTATGCCGTCGCCAAGGAAAAGCAGCCTGCCCCCGGCATGCACTCGGGCTTCATCGACGAAGCGCTGATCCGCCAGCAGATGCCCGACTACAAGGAACGCGTGTTCTATATTTCGGGCCCGCACCCGATGGTGGCGCTGTTCCAGAAGACGCTGCGCGGGATGGGCGTTGCCCGCTCGCACATTAAGGTCGACTTCTTCCCCGGCCTCGCCTGACCATCAGGCTGCCCGGCGCCGCGACGGCGCCGGCTGGCCCGGCCCCGTCTGCCGGACTGCGACCGCATGGGGCGTCGCCTCCTCGCCGCCTTCGGCGAGAATGAACACATCGACCAGCGTATCCAGCTCGTTGGTTTGGCGCTCGGTCTGTTCGATCGCCGCATTGGTCTCCTCGACAAGCGCGGCGTTGTGCTGGGTCATCTCGTCGATCTGACGGACGACGCCCGAGATTTCAGAGATCGTCTCGGACTGCTCGCGCGTCGCCGTCGCGATGCCGCCGATGAGGGAACTGTTCTCGCGAATGCCATCAAGCATCTGGCTGAGGCTTTGTGTTGCCTTGGCAACCAGTCGCTCGCCCACCGACACTTCGTTTGTCGATTGGTCGACGAGAGTTTTGACCTGCGCCGACGCTGCCGCCGCCGATTGCGCCAGACGCCGCACTTCGACGGCAACGACGGCAAAGCCCTTGCCGGCATCGCCGGCGCGTGCCGCTTCGACAGACGCGTTGAGCGCCAGAAGGTTGGTCTGGAAGGCGACGTCGTCGATGAGCCCGATGATGTTGGCGATCTTGCTCGAGGACTCCGAGATCCGCATCATCGCGTCGTTGGCGTCGTCCATGATGCCGCCCGTCGTGGTTGCCGTCTCGGCAACGGACTTGGCGGTGGCGCTGGCCGCGATCGCGCGCTTGGCGATATCGGCCGTCGCTCCGTCCAGCCGTTCGATGGCCGCCGAAGTTTCCTCGACGCGCGCCGCCTGGCTGGTCGTGCGGTTCGAGAGATCGTTGGTCCCCGAGAGGATGTCGCCTGCCGCCGTCCTCAGAGCCGAGGACGCACCCCGCAGTTGCGAGACGACTTCGGTCAGCCTGTCTGCCACCGAATTGGTGTCGTCCTTGAGGCGCGCGAGCGCCCCTGAATAGGTCCCGGTCACCCGTAGCGTCAGATCGGTACTGGCCATAGCGGAGAGAACGGTAGCCGTCTCGGCAATCCCGCGGTCGATCATGTCGACGAGGTCGTTGATGCTGCTGGCGAGAGCCTGCAGCGTCGGATCGGCAAACGACACGGAGAGCCGGTGTGAGAAATCGCCGGCAAGTGCGGCTTCCAGGACTTCAGCGATCCGCTCGTTGAGCAATATCGCCTGCGCCACCCGCTCCACATTGGCGTCGGCCGCAACGGCGGCCTCGGCTGCGAGCCGCTGGATCTCGGCGGTCCGATCGCCAACTCGCTGCTCGAGCCCGGCATTGGCCGCGAGCCTTGCGCGCATGTTGCGGTCGATCAGGAAACAGACGAACCCGGCCCCGAGCACCAGCACAGCGACAGCGATGAGGCTCGCGATGGCCGACGAGCGCACATTGGTGGCCTCGGCACTTGCCGAAAACGCGGCGTCGGGATGGCCGGCCCAGAGCAGCCACTGGCTGTTGACGTCGGCGGTGGGAATGCGGACGGCCTGCGAGTAGATGAGAGTTGGATCCGCCTGGCCTTTCTGGACCCAGTCGCCCGACAGCTTGTCCTGCCCGTCCGACACCGGACGGGTGGCAAAACCGTACGTCGTGTTGACCAGCGCATAGTCGGTCGCGGGCAAGAGGGCATGGTAGGCGTTCGACCGCATGATCGCCGCAACCCCACCGCGCAGCTTACCGTCGAGGCCGTAATACGGCACGATCTGGATCAGCCCTTTTCGGTCGGCGTCGTTGTGCGTGCCGTCGAACTCGGAATTGTCGCAGGTGATGACCTCCTCGCTGCCTAGCATCGGCACCCTGAGACCATCGACTTTGTCGACGGTCGGATAGTTGGCCTGCAGCCAGTCCAGTTGCTTGCGCAGCGCCCGGTACTCGAAAATTTCGTCCTGCTTGAAGCCCTTGTCGTCGGCGACGGCGCTGTCTTCGGGTGCTGCAGGCGCCACGGCGAGCCGTTCCGGCCCATCCGCGGGCGCGGCAGCCGCGCGAGTACCCACGATCAACTGGTCGAACGCCAGGATCGGGGATTCGAAGTTGTTGGTGACCGGGTCGAGGCGTTCCGGATCGAAGTCGACGGGCAGGACATAGACTTCAGACACCGAAACATTGTCCGCCAGATCGTTGTAGATCTGCTGGATGGTGATCAGCGCCTCTTCGCTGAGGTTCTCCCCATGCCGGTCGATCGACCGGATGCTGGGCAGGAAGGACAGCGTCCGGATGTTGTCGTAGATCGCGGCGAAAGACTTCTGGACGTTGACGCCGACAAACCGCGTTCGTTCGGTCGAATTGGCCACATAGTGGTCACGGACCGATCCATATTGCTGCAGCCAGTAAGCACT
>JANXSI010000728.1 GCA_025352765.1 Devosia sp.
TGGCCGTCTGCCGAAATCGCCGTGATGGGCGCCAAGGGCGCCACCGAAATCCTCTACCGCGCCGAACTCAACGACAAGGACAAGATCGCCAAGCGCACCGCCGACTACGAAGCCCGCTTCGCCAACCCCTTCGTTGCCGCCGAACGCGGCTTCATCGACGACGTCATCATGCCGTCAACCACCCGCAAACGCATCGCCCGCGCGCTGCAAACGCTGAAACACAAGCAGCAGTCCATGCCGGCGAAAAAACACGACAACATTCCGCTGTGAAGAACCCCATGTTCACACAACCACGGAGCGGCACCCTCCCCCTTGCGGGGAGGGCTGGGGAGGGGGGCGCAAGACCCGCGAGTCTGGCAAGGAAACTCCGTGCGCACGCCAGCCCCGTCGAAGTTCGCTTGTGGCGCATCATCTACGCCCTCCGCGTCGATGGGTATCATTTCCGCAAGCAGGTCCGGATCGGCAGTTACGTCATCGACTTTGCCTGCTTGCACGCAGGTCTTGTCATCGAGGTGGACGGCCGATCCCACGACGGCGAAGTCGCTCAGAGCAACGACGCGATCCGAGACGATTACCCCCGCAGCCGTGGGTTCAGGGTGCTGCGCTTTTCCAATCACGAAGTGATGTGCGAGGCGGAGGGGGTCTACACCGCCATCGCGGCTGCGTTGCAGGGACGTCCCCGTTCTCACCGGCGGACCGCGCCCCCCCTCCCACCCTCCCCCGCAAGGGGGGAGGTGTCCTCTGGTTCTGGTGGCAACATCGAGCCACGCCTCGCAACCGGCGCCCCTACGGCGATGGCGGGGCAGGGGCGCGCCACGCGTTCGAACCCCAAGCCGGAACACCCCTGAATGTTCACCTCCCTCCTCATCGCCAATCGCGGCGAGATCGCCTGCCGCGTCATCCGTACGGCCAAGCGCCTCGGCATCCGCACCATCGCGGTCTATTCCGACGCCGACCGCGAGGCGCTGCATGTGAAGCTCGCCGACGAGGCCGTCCACATCGGCGGCTCGGCGGCGCGTGACTCCTATCTCTCGATCGACAAGATCATCGCCGCCTGCATTGAGACCGGCGCCGAAGCCGTCCACCCCGGCTACGGCTTCCTCAGCGAAAACCCGCTCTTTGCCGCCGCGCTCAAGAAAGCGAAGATCATCTTCGTCGGCCCGCCGGTGAACGCCATCGAGGCGATGGGCGACAAGATCACCTCCAAGAAACTCGCCGCCGAAGCGGGCGTTTCCACCGTCCCCGGCCATATGGGGCTGATCGCCGACGCCAAGCAAGCGGTCAAGATTGCCAAGCAGGTCGGCTATCCGGTGATGATCAAGGCTTCGGCCGGTGGCGGCGGCAAGGGCATGCGCATCGCCTGGAACGACGCCGAGGCCAAGGAAGGCTTCGAGCGTTCCAAATCCGAGGCCGCGTCGTCCTTCGGCGACGACCGCATCTTCATCGAGAAATTCGTCACCGAGCCGCGCCACATCGAGATCCAGCTCATCGGCGACCAGCACGGCAATGTCCTCTGGCTCAACGAGCGCGAATGCTCGATCCAGCGCCGCAACCAGAAAGTAATCGAGGAGGCGCCGTCGCCCTTCCTCGACGCGAAAACCCGCAAGGCCATGGGCGAGCAGGCCGTGGCGCTGGCCAAGGCCGTCGGCTATTTCTCCGCCGGCACCGTCGAGTTCATCGTCGACAAGGATCGCAAGTTCTACTTCCTCGAGATGAACACGCGCCTCCAGGTCGAGCATCCGGTGACCGAGCTGATCACCGGCCTCGACCTCGTCGAGCTGATGCTGCGCGTCGCCGCCGGCGAAAAACTGCCGCTGAAGCAGAAGGATGTTCCATTGAACGGCTGGGCCATCGAGTCGCGCCTTTACGCCGAAGACCCCTACCGCAATTTCCTGCCCTCGACCGGCCGCCTCACCCGCTACCATCCGCCGGCCGAGGAGCATGACGCCGATCACGCCGTCCGCAACGACACCGGCGTCTATGAAGGCGGCGAGATCTCGACCTTCTACGACCCGATGATCGCCAAGCTCTGCACCTGGGCGCCGACCCGCCTTGCCGCCATCGACGGCATGCAGGACGCGCTCGACCAGTTCGAGGTCGAAGGTGTCGGCAACAACATCCCGTTCCTCTCGGCCGTCATGGCGCAGGACCGCTTCCGCGAGGGGCGCCTCACCACCGGCTACATCGCCGAGGAATTCCCCGACGGGTTCGCGGGCGTGGCCCTCGATCGCGTCGCGCTCACCCATCTGGCCGCGCTCGCCTGCGTCTCGGCCTACGCGCTCGACACCCGCAGCCACACCGGCCCCGACCGCCGCCGCGCCGTGCTGATCGGGCAGGGTGCCGCCGCCCCCGAACGCTGGGATTTCGCCGTCCGCGCGGACGGCATCGAGTATTGGCTCACCGGCCCCGACGGCAAGAAACTCCTGGTCGAAACCGGCTGGAAACCGGGCATGAGCCTCGCCATCGCCCGCGTCGATGGCGAACTCCACCACGTCCGCATCGATCGCGTCACCGGCGGCTTCCGCCTGCGCTGGCGCGGCGCCGACCTCGTCGCCCGCGTGCTGCTGCCCGCCGTCGCCGATCTGATGCCGCTGATGCCGGTGAAGGTCCCGCCCGATCTCAGCAAATTCCTGCTCTGCCCGATGCCCGGCCAGATCGTCCGCATCGACGTTGCCGAAGGCGAAATCGTCGAAGCCGGCCAGACCCTCGCCATCGTCGAAGCCATGAAGATGGAAAACGTCCTCAAGGCCGAGCGCCGCGCCAGGATCGCCAAGATCCGCGTCACCCCCGGCTCGGTGCTGGCGGTCGACGAAGTGATTCTGGAGTTCGAGCCGATATGAGCGCTCGATCGCCAGATCCACTCAGCGGCAGGGAGGGGAGCGCCTATCCGGAAGGCAGGCAAGATCGTGCCCAACCACGGATCAGCACCTCCCCCCCTGTGGGGGAGGCTGGGAGGGGGGAAGCCCCAGCTGCGTTTTCGAAGAAGCAAACGCGAGCGCGAAAACTCCGCGCCAATTCCTCTCCGATCGAGCGGCGCCTGTGGCGCATCCTCTTTGCCTTTCGAACCAACGGCTATCATTTCCGCAAACAGGCGCCGATCGGTCCATACGTCGTCGACATGGCGTGCCACCAGTCCAGGCTCGTCATCGAAGTCGACGGGGATACCCATGGCACCGAAGCCGCCCTCCAGCAGGATGCCCGGCGCGATGCGTTTCTCAGATCGCAGGGATACACGGTCCTCCGCATCTCCAACTCCGACGTCGTCCGTAACCCCGACGGTGTCTTCCTGGCGATCGAAGCCGCCCTCGTGGGTCGCCTGAGAAATCTGCGGCAAACCAACCCCCTCCCCAACCCTCCCCACAAGGTGGAGGGTGCCCATCGGGGAGCCGGGCAAGATTGTGCCCACGCACAGGCCGGCACCTCCCCCCTTGTGGGGGAGGTTGGGAGGGGGGGCGCCACGGTCACTGCGCGCCAAGCTGGGCGTCAGTTGGTCGTGTCCGGCTTTACCGAGCCACGTCCACAGGCCAGCACCTCCCCCCTTGCGGGGGAGGTTGGGAGGGGGGACGACGATGCCCGATAAACCCACTTTCGCCGACTGGTCCGTCCTTGCCGCCCGCGAGCTCAAGGACACCCCCGTCGCCGCACTCAACCGCGACTACGGCGGCATCCCCGTCCGCCCCGCTTATTTCGCGGATGACGCGTCGGACCCCGGGACCCCCGGCGTCGCGCCCTACACCCGCGGCGTCCGCGCCACCATGTACGCCAATCGCCCCTGGACCATCCGGCAATATGCCGGCTTCTCCACGGCGCGCGAATCCAACGCCTTCTACCGCCAGAACCTCGCCGCCGGGCAGAAGGGCCTCTCCGTCGCCTTCGATCTCGCCACCCATCGCGGCTACGACAGCGACCATCCGCGCGTCCGTGGTGATGTCGGCAAGGCCGGCGTTGCCATCGACTCGGTCGAAGACATGAAGCTGCTCTTTGACGGCATCCCGCTGGCCGAGATGTCGGTCTCGATGACCATGAACGGCGCCGTGCTGCCGGTGCTCGCCATGTTCATCGTCGCCGGGGAAGAGCAGGGGGTGCGGCAGGCCCAGCTCGACGGCACCATTCAGAACGACATTCTGAAGGAGTTCATGGTCCGCAACACCTACATCTATCCGCCGTCCCCCAGCATGCGCATCGTCGGCGACATCATCGCCTATACCTCCGCCCACATGCCCAAGTTCAACTCCATCTCGATCTCCGGCTACCACATGCACGAGGCCGGAGCGACCGCCGTGCAGGAGCTCGCCTACACTCTCGCCGATGGCCGCGACTACGTCCGCGCCGCCATGCAGAACGGCCTCGACATCGACGCCTTCGCCGGCCGGCTCAGCTTCTTTTTCGGCATCGGCATGAATCTCTTCCTCGAGATCGCCAAGCTCCGCGCCGCGCGCACATTGTGGTCCACCATCATGACCGAACTCGGCGCCAGGGACGCGCGGTCGAAGATGCTGCGCACCCACTGCCAGACCTCGGGCGTCTCGCTCACCGAGCAGGATCCGCACAACAACATCATCCGCACCACCATCGAGGCGATGGCCGCGGTGCTCGG
>JANXSI010000024.1 GCA_025352765.1 Devosia sp.
TTGTCGGTGCCGTCTTCCCCCGCCGTGAACCAGCGCAGGATCGTCGCCTTGGGCTGCGGATTGTCGGCGTCGGACGCATCGACCAGCCATTCGATCTTTTTGCCCAGATGGTTGAACGGCGACATCGTCTGGTTCATCGCCGGCTCGGTTCCGGCATCGACGCCGAAACTCACGAACATCCGGAGGTCGCCCTCCCCGATCACCACCGGATAACCGCGCAGCCCCGGACAGGCCGACATGGCGCCGGTGTCGTCGGCCTCGATCGTCGTGCACTGCGCGAAATCGAGGTCGGTATACTCCGAGCGGAGGTCAGCCGCTGCCGCTCCGCCCGCCTGCAACACAGCGCCCAGCACACCGCCCCAGATCCACAGCAACCGCATCGACCGCGCCTCCTCACCACCAGCTCCCGCCAGTCTGGCAAATTCTCCTCCGGCGGCCAAGCGTGCCCGCGCTCTTGCACGCGCCGAGGCTTTCCCGCTAAACGCACAGCCACGGGCCGCGGGTCGGCTGCTGAGGGAACGCGATGGCTGAGCCGGTGCATGTCGTCCTGACCTTCGACAGCAATTACTGGGCTCCGGCCTTCGCCGTCGTCCGTTCGGCCGCCATCTCGAGCCGCGACCCGAGCCGGCTGACCTTCCACCTGATCCATACGGGGCTCAGCGCCGCCATCATCGAGACCCTCGATCGGCTGGCGCAGGAATTCCCCATCACCATCCGGCACGTCGACCTCTCGGGCGACAGCCCCTACGCCTCGTTCTTTAAGGGGCTGCCGACGCGGGCGCACTTCACCCCGGTGGTCTATGCGCGCCTCCTCATCGACCAGCTGCTGCCCACCGGGATCGATCGCGTCATCTATCTCGACAGCGACGTCTATGTGCGGGCGCCGCTCGAGGATCTCGCCGCCACAGACCTCGAAGGCCGGCCCGTCGGCGCGGTGCTCGATCTCGACCGGCACCGCATCATGCTCGGCCGTGACCTCAGGCAGAACCACGACCTCTTCGACTTCCACTATCGCTATTTCAACTCGGGCGTCATGGTCATCGACCGCGCCGCCTACGGCGCGGCCGACCTCCGGGCCAGAACCATCGAGCTCTTCGCCAATGGCACGCTGCCGCGCGTTCAGCACGACCAGATCATCCTCAACCTTGTGTTCAAGGACAACTGGACGCCGCTCGACTTCCGCTGGAACCTCATTTCACCCAGTCCGGCCCACGAGACGCTCGAGCCGTTCATCATCCATTACACCGGCCACCGCAAGCCCTGGACGCTGCGCTCGCAGGCGGCCTACGCCCGCGTCTACCGGCACACCATGACCAACGAGGTCTTCTACCGCTTCTGGCGCCAGCGGCTGCGGCGGATGGGGGCGCGTTTCGCCCGCAAACTCATGGGCAAGCGCAAATGAGCGGAGCCGGCAGCAGCCTCCACGTCGCGCTCACCTTCGACGATCTGTTCTGGGCGCCGGCCTTTGCGACCATGCGCTCGGTGTGCCTCACCACGCGCCGCCGCGTCGACATCGTCTTCCACCTCTACCACTGGAAGCTCGATCCCGAGCACCGGCAGGACCTCGACAACATCGCCACCGAATTCGGCGCCAAGGTACATCACACGGCGCTCGAGGCCAATGTGGCGGTGACAGACGTGCTCGACCGCCTGCCCGGAACCCGACGCTTCCCGCCCGTCGTCTACGCTCGGCTGCTGCTCGACCTGCTGCTGCCCCCCGAGGTCGAGCGGGTGCTCTATCTCGACAGCGACCTCTATGTCCGCGCCCCGATCGAACAGCTCCTCGAGATCGACCTTGCCGGCAACAGCCTCGCGGCGGCTCCCGAGCCCGGGCGGCACCATCTCGTCGGCGGCGACGACATGCGGACCCGCAAGAGCCCGTTCGACATTGCCGATCCGTACTTCAACTCCGGTGTGCTGGTCATCGACCGGCGCGCCTGGGGCCGGGCCGACCTGCCGGGCTATCTCGAGACCCTCAGCCGCTCGGGCGAGATCGCAAGACTCTACCACGACCAGGACGTCCTCAATCTGCGCTTCCGCGGCGACTGGCTGGCGCTCGACCCACGCTGGAACGTCACCAAGCCGCATCCGGCGCTGCGCGCCCTCGACCCCTACATCATCCACTACACCACCGGCATGAAGCCGTGGAACACGCTCGCCTACGTGGCCTTCGGCTCATCCTACAAGCATGTGATGACCGCATCGGTGCTGCGCCGCTATCGCCGCTATCGTCGGCATCGGGCGCTGCTGCGGTTGCTCGGCCGCGCCTAAGACCCTCGCCGGTGCAAGGCAGCCATGGCGGCCCCGACCTTGCAATTTACCTCCGGGGTTGCCAGAACCGCCCGGCATCTCCGACAGCAAGCTGGTTTCCCAATGAATATCGACGCCATTCCGATCGGCAAGAATCCGCCCGACGACCTCAATGTCATCATCGAGGTCCCGCTGGGCGGTGAGCCGATCAAATACGAGATCGACAAGGCCTCGGGCGCCCTTTTCGTCGACCGCTTCCTTTATACGCCGATGCGCTACCCGGGAAATTACGGCTTCGTCCCCCACACCCTGTGCGGCGACGGCGATCCGCTCGACGTCCTGGTGATGAACTCGCGACCGCTGGTCCCCGGCGCCGTGGTGCGCTGCCGCCCGGTCGGCATCCTGTTCATGGAAGACGATGGCGGGCAGGACGAAAAGATCCTTGCCGTGCCGGTTCACAAGCTCACCGCCATGTATGACGGCGTCAACGACATCGGCGACATCCAGCCGATCCAGGTCGAGCGGGTGAAGCACTTCTTCACCCACTACAAGGATCTCGAGCCCGGCAAATGGGCCAAGATCTCTCACGTCGGCGACGTCGCCGAAGCCCGCCGGGTGATCCTCGAGTCGATCGAGCGCGCCAAGGCGGAAAGCGGCAAGTAA
>JANXSI010000028.1 GCA_025352765.1 Devosia sp.
TAGGCCTCGATGACCCTGGGGTTGCTCTGGATCTCGCGCGGCGTGCCTTCGGCGATCATGACGCCGTGGTCGAGCACGCTGACGCGTTCGGAGATGCTCATCACGAGCCCGGTATCGTGCTCGATCAGCAGCACGGCCACACCACGTTCGGCGCGGATGCGAGAGATGAGCGTGATCAGCTCGCCCTTTTCGCCCTTGGTGAGACCGGCGGCGGGTTCGTCGAGCAGCAGCAGTTTGGGCATCGTCGCCAGCGCACGGGCGATCTCGACGCGCCGCTGGTGGCCGTACGCGAGCGTGCTGGCATCGCGATCCCACTCGGACTCCGGTACGCCGACGAAGTTGAGACACTCGGCGGCCCGTTCGCGGATCTGCCGCTCCTCGCGGCGTTCAGACGGCAGGTGCAGGATGGCGCCGATGGCGCCGGCCGCGGTGCGGCAGTGCTGGCCGGACATGACGTTTTCCAGCACCGACATCTGCCGGAACAGCCGCACGTTCTGAAAGGTGCGCGCGATGCCGGTCCGGGTCACCTGGAAGGGCTTGAGCGGCAGGATCGCGGTACCATTGAAAGTGATCTGGCCCGCCTGCGGCTTGTAGAACCCCGTAATGCAGTTGAAGAGCGAGGTCTTGCCCGCACCGTTCGGTCCGATGAGACTGGCGATGCTGCCGGCGGTGACAACATAGTCGACGCCCTGCAGCACCGTGTTGCCGGCAAAACCCAGCGTTACCTTGTTGAGTGTGAGCAGTGCCTCGCCCATCAGCGCTTGCTCCCGACCGGCCAGATGCCGCTGGGGCGGTAGAGCATGATCAGTAGCAGACCGACGGCGAAGATCAGGTAGCGGAAGCTGCCGAAGTCGCGAAGGATTTCGGGAGCGAGAACGACCACGAAGGCCCCCAGGATAACGCCCGGGATCTTGCCCATGCCGCCGAGGATCACCGCCATCAGGAACAGCGTCGACTGCTTGAACGAGAAGCTCTCGGGCGAAATGGCCCCGAGGTTGACGGCAAAGAAGGCGCCGCCGATCGAGCCATAGATGGCGCCGATCACGTAGGCCGCGAGTTTTACGCGGACCCGGTCGATGCCCATGGCTTCGGCGGCGTCCTCGTCGTGCCGGACGTAGAGCCAGGCCCGGCCGAGGCGCGAATTGGCGAGACGCACCGACACCAGAATGCCGATGATCGCCAGCACCAGAAACACATAGTAGAAATCAGTCGGCGTCGCGATGTGCCAGCCGAACAGCCAGGGCTGCTCGATGCCGCTGATGCCGCTCGCCGCACCGGTGATCTTGAGATTGCGCGCGGCGATGCGGACGATCTCACCGAAGCCCAGCGTGACGATCGCGAGGTAGTCCGAACGGAGGCGCAGCGTCGGGCCGCCGATGATGATCCCCGCCAGCATCGCGGCAAGAACGGCAACGGGCAGCGTCGCCCAGAAATTCCAGCCGAAGGTCGTGGTCAGGATGCCCACGGTGTAGGCGCCAACCGCAAAGAAGGCCGCGTAGCCGAGGTCGAGCAGGCCGGCATAGCCGACCACGATGTTCAGCCCGAGCGCGAGGATCGTATAGAGCAGCGCGTTGGTGAGGATCACCGTCGCGTACGGGCCGAACAGCATCGGCGCTACGGCCATGACGACGAGAATGGCGGCGAGCGCGAGGCCACGCTTGGCTGGTGTGTCGAGGAAACGATTGAGCCCGCCCCAGGCGGAGGGTCGCGGTTCGAGCTCGGCCATCACATGCGTTCCTGCTCGGATTTTCCGAGAAGGCCGGTGGGCTTGAGGACCAGCACGAGGATCAGGACGGAGAACGAGAAGACGTCTTTCCACTCACTGCCTATGCCTGGGATCTGCGTACCGAAGCTTTCGAGCAGCCCCAGGGTCAGCCCGCCCAGCATGGCGCCGGGGATCGAGCCGATGCCGCCGATCACCGCGGCGGTGAAGGCCTTGAGGCCGATGAGAAAGCCCATGAAGTACCAGATCGAGCCGTAGTAGGCGCCCGCCATGGTCCCGGCGGCGGCCGCCAGCGCCGAACCGATGAAGAAGGTAAGTGCGATGACCCGGTTGACGTCGATGCCCATCAGCTCGGACATATCTTTGTCGACGGACACGGCCCGCATGGCCCGACCGTACTGGGTGCGCGAGATGAAGAATTCGAGCCCGAGCATAAGCACCGCGGCAGTGCCGGCGAGCGCGATCTGCTTGTAGTTGATGAACAGACCAAAGACATCGATGCCAGCAAAGCCGAGTTTCGGGCTGAACGCCATGACCTGGCCATTGCTCAGGGTCAGAACGCCGTTCTGCAAAACCAGCGAGACAGCGAGCGCGGTAATGAGGATGGAAAGACGCGGTGCCTTGAGCATCGGAGCATAGGCGATGCGTTCGATGACGACCCCCAGAAAGCCCACGGCGATCATCGAGAGAAGGATGGCGAGCGCCACTCCGAGCCAGCTCACGCCGGCAAATCCCGAGACCAGCGAGAGCGCGAGGAAGCCGCCGAAGGCACCGACCATGTAGAGGTCGCCATGCGCGAAATTGAGCAGCTTCACCACACCGAAGACCATGGTGTAGCCGAGTGCGACGAGTGCGTAGAAGGAGCCCAGCACGAGCCCGTTCACCAGCTGTTGCGCGAGAATTGCGGTAAGGGTCATCGGTGATGGTCCCGAGAGGCGGGCGGAGGAGGATCCCCCGCCCGCAGGGTTGGGACGGTTACTGAGCCAGCGCCCAGGCGCCGCTCTTGCCCTC